>CAZMDX010000519.1:0-21615 GCA_964564805.1 uncultured Pseudoalteromonas sp.
AACAAAAAGGCGGTCTTCTCTCTGCTGCACTTGTCGTCGGCTCGCGCCGCCCAGGCGTTACCTGGCACCCTGCCCTATGGAGCCCGGACTTTCCTCCCTCCAGAAATTCACGAATGAAAACTGAACGGCGATTGTCTGGCCAACTCCGCGGCGCATTCTACGCAGGTTATAGCCTAGATTCAATCAAAAGCAGAAGATACCATTAGGACCCGTCAGCAAACTTATATCGTAGACTTTTAGTCTTTAATGAGGGTATGTGAGGTGATGATGTGTTACTTGGACAATACAAAATTTTAATGCTCGGTCACTTTTAAAGAATACTGTGTGACGTTGTTTCAAAATTAGCGGAATTAGTTGCCTAGCTTTTAAAATATGAAGTACGTCTTGAACCATACACGTCGTTTTTTAGCTCTTCTGTGGCTTCTGTGTCAGTTTCAATTTAAATTTAAATTTAAATTTCAAAGAATGTCTTTGTAATAAATCAGTAGTGGTCGCGAATAAAGACGTTCTTAAATATTTAAGTAGATTGGAGGCACCATCTGCAATGTTGTCTGCAATGAAGAATAATAGACCGCCAAAGCTAATATCGATGAGTTATAGGTAAATCGTTTGCAGGGTAATAAAAATATGAAGCGGTTAGGTGTATATTAGTTCTCTTGGCTTAAAAGGATGGTAACCAGTTAACTTAAATGTTCGTGAGCTTGAGGTGGTCTGGGCTTTGCTGGCGTAATGAAAAGACAAGTTAACTGGAGTACGTGAACTCATTTCAATTAATAGACCTTAAGTTTTTCAGATGACTATTTAGTCCCTAGTTAGCACTTCCAACAATTCTATTTCAAAAAGTAAATTAGAATGAGGTGGTACCATCGTTCCAATTTGGCGCTCTGCATACGCCAAATGTGCCGGTACTCGCAGACGCCTCTTACCGCCCACCTGCATATCTTGCAAGCCTAAAATCCAGCCTTGGATCACACGCTTATTGCTAAGAACAGTTTGAAAAGGTGTATTTTTTTTATAGGACGAGTCAAACTCTGTACCGTCTTCAAGCCAACCGATGTAGTGAGCGGTAATCAAGGCACCACGTTCGGCAGCTTTACCTGTTCCGATGACTAAATCTTCAATTTCTAATTCTTGCTGCATATTCAATTTTCAAAGCTCAATCAGGGTGAAAGTATACCTTGTATGGACTAGAGCAGGTAAACTGTTAAGCCATAAATAAAAAGCCCTAATTTGAGGAAACACAATATGGCAATGACAGCCTCCAATATGTTAGATCTAGGCCACACAGCAGCAAATTTTAGTCTACCTGATACAGACGGTAATATTGTTAGCTTGCACAACTTTAAAGGAAATAAGGGTTTGGTGGTCGCTTTTATTTGTAATCACTGTCCTTACGTTATTCATATTGCGCCACAGTTAGCTAGAGTCGCTTTGCAGTATCAAAAAATGGGAATTGATTTTGTCGCAATCAATAGCAACGATATCGAACTGTATCCCGATGACGACATGGCACACATGATTGAAGAAAAGCGCGTCCGGCAATACCCTTTTTCATATTTACTTGATGAGGAGCAAGAAGTGGCTAAAGCGTATTCTGCAGCATGCACGCCTGACATATATTTATTTAATGCTGAACAGAAATTAGTTTACCGCGGTCAATTTGATGCTTCTCGACCGCTGCGTATATCTTCCGGTAATTACGACTCCTCACGACATCAGGCAACGGGAAGCGATCTAATACACGCGATGGATACACTACTTGATGATCGTCATATTGACACAGATCAGACACCCTCCATGGGCTGTAATATCAAATGGAAAGCTGGGAATGAGCCTAACTAGATTGGTTTCAATCGGCTTTGGTAGAAGAGTAACCGCAGGATGTCAATTCGGATATTGGTAAAGCATACATAAAATAAAATACGACAGTCTAAGTCACGATCAGTATTTGAATATACAATACTGATTGTGTCAATTCCTCAGATGTCACATTATTTATACGTGACTCCTGTTCACTCTGAACCAATAAGTCATGCACATAAACCCTGAACCGACCAATGTGGCAGGCAGACTGATTTTTGAGGATAAGGCAAAAAACAATGCAAACTGATGTGGATCAGCATCGGTTACATTACCGGGTAACATGCTTTGGCCAAATGCAAAGTATTCGCGCAATGTATTGGAGAAAATACGTTCATCCAGATGTAAATATCCAGCGACCAAAGATTCAATTAATAATATGGCAGCTATAGGTAATATTGCCCATAGAAAAGGCGCCTTATTAGCAAACATCGACGCTAACATTAACCATGCAAAAACAGGAAACATCCATAATGCATAGGGCAGTAGGTTTAACCAAATAGAGATTAAATTACTGATGATGTCTGCGCTACCCCATAATCCCCATAATGACACGTCATATCCTAACGACAACACTGCACACGCAATCACAGCCAATAGTAAAAAAACAAACACAACAAACGTTGCCGCAAGCATGAATATTGCTGGTACAACTAACGCACCTGTGATCAGTTTAACACCCACGCTTAGCGCGTCGGATACGGGTAATGAACGCCAAAAATAAATTGATAAATCTCGTCTTTCGTCGAATAAACAAGTCGTAAAGTAATAGAGCTGTATGATCAATGACGACATAATAAAAGGTACAAACATACCCATAATAGTCGCAAGGAAAAAACGTGTAAAACCTTCTACATGAGCCAAATTGTCGACATTTGTTATGCTTTTAAGCAACATGGCTGTCTCGTGCTCTTCTAGCAGTATGAACTTGAGCAAAGGTGCAGCAATTATAAAAATCGCGATGATGAGAGGCACCCAAAATAAGGTTTTTTTAAACTCCCAGATTTCTTTTCTAAAACTAGTGATAATTTGCGAACTGTTCATGCGTGAGTCTCCTGCGTCATCACTCCGACAAAAATATCAGCCAACGTCGGAGAACTCACCTTGCCTAAGGTTTCAAGTATAGCGGGGTCAACATTATCAAATAACATGCTAGTGATACCCATCATGCTGTTAGTAAAAAGTGGATGAAAGGCTTTGGCTTGTTCAATATGTCCGTTATCAACTGCTAACAATCTAAAGCGGCTGCGGATCTCTTCGACACTTTGGGCTAGTGCAATCTTACCATCGCGAATAAAAGCAGCATCGGTAAGAATATGTTCTATTTCTTCAATTTGATGAGTGGTGATTATGATACATTTTTCTTCATCATGAAAATTTTCCAACAAATGTGTATAAAATTGACGACGAGTTAGAATATCTAAGCCAAGAGTGGGTTCGTCCAAGATCAATATTTTTGCATCAACGGCTAAAATTAAAGCGAGGTGTAACTGTGTCACCATGCCTTTAGACAAGGTTTTTACCTTAGCTGTTGCGGGGATATTAGTTTTAGCTAAAAATACTTCAGCTTTTTGTTGATTAAAGTTGGGGTGAACACCTCGCATATACGTCAGTACTTGATCGACTCTTATCCACTTGGGTAAAACAGCAACGTCGGCAATATAAGCAACATCAAGCAACATTTTTGCTCTGTTTTTGCTGGGGTTGTATCCTAAAACGTCAACCTCCCCTTCATAACTAGTCAACCCTAACAACGCTTGTAAACAGGTCGTTTTACCCGCTCCATTTGGTCCTACTAAGCCTAGAATTTGCCCCGAACCTAAGGTTAAATTAACGTCATTTAATACCTGCTTATCTTTATAAGACTTATTTAATCCTGACATTGAAATCATTGCTGACATTATTGATTCTCCTTGGTAGTTCGCGGTAGCTCTTCGACAAAAAGCGTTAGGCGTGAATTTTCTGTATGATCAATGGTCATTCGGTGGACAGAATAGAGCTGCGATCTTTTTAACACGCTGTGAGATGTAGCTGCCCCGACTAAAAGACCTTTGCCACGCTTTGTCTCAACATAAAAGTGCTATACATCACCAGTACACTTCCAACGTCACAATACTATTTGTAAATATTCATTACCTTTGTTAAAACCAGATTTTAATAGGCTGCTACAAGTTGCTGTGACTTATATGGAGCTGGGTTTAAAAAGCTTAGGGAGTAACATTTTTTGTAGCTGATACACAATCAGTCCAGCCAGCACTAAAGCAGATCCTTGGTACAATATACCTATCATATCCGAATGTTCGCCATGAGATAATTGCATTTGCCAGTCAAATTGCTTAAAGAGCATATCCAAAATTATCCCAGATATTAATGCGCTGCTGATAATAGCCAACAAATAAAGACCAAGTTCACGTTTGCCCAATTCGTTTTTAATTAGCATCAAAGTAGCAATGTTGGTTGCAGGCCCCGTCAGCATAAAAACTAACGCCGCACCTGGCGTGATACCTGACAACAACAAACCCACAGCAATGGGTGTCGAAGCTGTAGCGCAAACGTACATTGGAATAGATATCAAAACCACAACTAACATAGCCCATATACCTTGTGCATACTGATTTAAAAATCCTACAGGTACCAAGGTAGTGACAAGAGCAGCGAAGAAAATTCCAATCAAAAACCACAACATAAAGTCTCTTAGTAACTGACCGTAACCGAATACAAATACCGCTTTTGTCTTTTCAATCATAGAAGATGGTGCGGCACTAGTCTTATGGCAGCAACTGCTTGTGGTTTTATCCTGAGGCTCTGGCTCAAGGGCATTATCTTGCCTACCAAACCACAGGACTAATAAGCCTGCGACTATGGCAGAAACTATTGCGGCAATAGGCCGAGCAATTGCCATTATAGGCCCCATTAACGCGTATGTAATACCAATCGAGTCGACCCCCGTCTCAGGTGTTGCAACTAAAAAGCTAGCGGTGCTTGCTTTACTTGCACCACTTCGTCTTATTCCGATTGCAACCGGAATAACAGAACATGAACACAACGGCAGCGGCGCTCCAATAAGTGCTGCCGTTAATATTGAACTTTTACTACCCAATGTTTTTTCTACCCATACACGGGGGATCCAGTGATTAATCATGCCAGCGATAAACATACCTAGTAATAAAAAAGGGGCAGACTCAGTGAAGAGCAAAACAAAATTTTTGAAAAGATCCATAATTTACGCCTGTTCTAAGTTAGCAATAATTGAACAAAACTCTGCACTTTCTTGACCACCGCAACAATAGCGTTCTAGCTGTTGTAATGTTTTTTGCATTTGTTTTAACTGTGTAATTTGCTGGCTAATATCGAATATTTTTGTACTTGTAATAAGTTTAGCTTCTGCACAGACATGCTGGTTTTTATCATGCTTTATTGCGAGTAAAGCGGCCGTTTCAGCTAAACTAAAACCACATTCTTTACTACGTTTAATGAACTTAGCTGTGGTTAAATCATCCTGGGAATAAATACGGTAATTATTTTCACTGCGCTGTGACGCACTAAATAATCCTGTTTTTTCATAATAACGCAGTGTATGCGCACTAATACCAGAACGCGCGGCTAAATCACTTATTTTCATGATAGTTCCTCTATTTCAATCACTCTATCATAAAGCTTAGAGTACCATCTAGGGTCAAGAGATTAGTTACAATATGTGATTTAAAACAAACATGATGTTAATAACCAGTTAATTGACTCGCAAAATATCAATAGTAAATTACACTTAATAAGAATTTTAAGGAGCAGAACTATGAAAATTAACTATTTGTTTTTACTACTACTTTTATCTTTTATTGTTAGCGCATGTACGCCTCAGCCACCCAGCGAACAAACTCAATCAACACCTATTGTTGCTGACGTTGTCGTCCCAGTGGAAAAACAGTCACTCAACAACAACTGCAAATTTGTTCTCGGATTTGATGCATGGGAACCTTATCAGTATGTCGATGTTGGTGAACGTATCGCCGGTCTTGATATTGAATTGATTGCTGCGGTGATAGACAACATGGGGTGCCAGCTAACTTATCAACAAGGCACTTGGGTTGATTTGTTAATGGCTCTAAGACAGGGTGAAGTAGACATACTGCTTGGCGCATCAAAAACACAAGCAAGAGAAAAGTTTGCGTTGTTTAGTGATGCGTATCGCATGGAAGAGTTTTCTCTATATATTCGCAAGAGCGATAAGGTACGGGCAGGCTATAAGACTGTTTCTGAGTTTTCTCAAAATAATAGTCGAATAGGTATAGTCGAAGATTATGTTTATGGACCAGATGTATCAACCTTGTTAGACAATCCTGAAACATCCAAGTATTTTATCAATGCTATTATGGGCGAAATCAATGTTGCTAGGCTGCTGGACGAAGATATAGACGGATACCTTGAGGATAGTTTTGTGGGTGCATCATTACTTCGGCGAAAAGCATTATCCAAGTACATTATTGCTCATGGTATAAAAATACAAACGGGGGATGCTTATGTTATGTTCAGCAAAATAAGTGTGACGCCAGAACAACTTAACGCTTTTAATACACAACTAGCAAAAGTCAAAGGTAGTAAGATTTATCAAGATATTCTAGATAAATATACTTATTAAATATTGATACTACAGAGCATTTATATTACCTGATAATATAAATGCTTAACTGATTATAAACTGGGTTCATCACTTTATATGCACTATTATCAATACGGTTTTTTTTCTATATATGAAGTCAGATGAACAAAGAGATTTGTAATCCGTAAAACAACTGTTTGCCACTATCTCAAGTGTCCCCATTAACTTGGCGTGCCTTTACACAGCCTCCACCCTAATCTGTTTGTGATTGTTCCCGCACCTAAACCAGCATTACCATCGATTGTGTTGTTTTCATGCTGTTCGTCTAAGTCATGTTCATCTTGCGCATTTTTTAAAACGGCCTATAAGACATCAAAGCCTGCCTCGATATAAACAAAATCTCATCGTAAAATACCAGTCTAATACCTGTATCCAAAGATAGAAAATCAAACATGCTCCCCTCCTCATCTAATACTTCGGCATCATTAAACCATGAAATAAACTCACCCTAAAGCATACGGTTTGTTGAACCAATTAGAGTTGTTGCCCCCAGTTTAGTTGTAGAATCAAATCCGTTTAAAGCACGTTTTATAAAAATGTTGTCGTGTTGGTTTGCCTCACTACATGAGCTAAAAAATAGTGTAGTAAAGAGTGAAATAAAGAGTGTCATAAAAATAATAACTTTTAATATGTTCTCTTAATTAATGAGGGCTCTAAAATTGATAACTATGCTATTTGGATATAGCTTAATCAAGTATGCATTAGCGTACTTCAAAAAATAAGACATCTAAAGTAGCAGCTTTAAGTTAGTGTATTAACCTTATACTGCTATGATCTGCCCCTAACTACATTAGGGTCTAATAATGCATAAGGTTTTCTTTAAAGGTCGCATTGAAGTGCGAGAACAATATCAACGCTTTGGTTATAACACCAATAGACAAGTAAAATTAGGCAGTGCAAATTCGCCGCTCACACTTGTTGTCAATACAGCACAAAGGAAAGAAGAAATTGAACAAATACTATTAGATAATTCACTTGTTGCAAATATTGAAATTGACACAGACAAGCAAGAAAATATTATTGAATTAGACGCAATTTTAAATAAACCGACGACTCAGACGGTTATTCCTTCACTGAGTCGCAACGAACCGTGCAATTGTGGCAGTGGTAAAAAATTTAAAAAATGTTGTGGAAGATAAATCGATTAATGGTGAAGGGGATTGAATAAACGAAGATAGTTGTTAGTCAATACAGAACGCCCTTAATTCATACCATGAATATTTGTATGGTCTGTGTACATTTTTGATGTCATAGCATTAGCCTAATCGCTCAAAGTGCCACCAGTTTATTTTTTATTTGTGCCAACAACGACAGCGCTTTCAAAATTGAGAATAACGGTTAACTTTCAGAGTAAAAGTAGTTTTTGACTGTGACGGTAAATAGCCTATATCAATGAATTCAGATTAATTATTGATGAGATTATGCTTAGCTAGGATATTGTGCATATCAAGACATTATAAAAACTGACGATTATCATGACCACAACTGATTCTGTTTATCGTGACTAAATAACATTTAAGGAACATAGATGGACAAATTTATGCAGGCTGCAATAGAAGAAGCACAAAAAGGGTTAGCTGAAGGGGGTATCCCTATTGGTTCAGTTATAGTGCATAACAACAAAATTATTGGCCGTGGACACAACCGAAGAGTACAAAACGGTAGCCCCATTTTACATGGTGAAATGGACGCATTTGAAAATGCGGGTCGTCAGCCTGCGCAGACCTACAAAGAGGCAACTATTTATACTACTTTATCTCCCTGTGCTATGTGTTCAGGGGCGATTATTTTGTATGGTATAAACCATGTAGTAATAGGTGAAAATCAAACATTTATGGGTGAAGAGGCATTAATCAAGTCTAAGGGCATTTTTGTCGAAGTATTACAAAACCAGCAATGCATTAACTTAATGAAAGACTTTATCAGTAACAAACCCCAGCTTTGGAACGAAGATATTGGCGAATAAAACTAAGTATATTAGAATACTCATAAAGTAAATATAATTAACACCATGTTAAAAATACTTTTATTATGTTAATTTTATCTTACTAGTAATATATTGACTGATAATGCAGGTATTAACAGACAATATTAGTACATATGTGTTTTGATTCTGAATCTTAGGTCGTGTCTTAGAACTAATTTTGGACGGTACTGTTACAGCTTACTTCTCTCCCAGCAATTTTGGGTTGATCTTTCACCGCTGAATATAGCAAGATAATTCACTCTATATGTCTGCGTTAGCATTTTGTATTTATACATTTTATTGATTTAAAATAAGAAATTATTTTAAATCAATAATTAAAAAAATAATTATCGACATGATTAAAAATTTATTAAATATAGCTGCTACCTTTCAAATATAATATTTAAGATTCAGAACAATTATTTTCACCAAATTAGCTGTTTATAAAGTCTCTGATTACAACGTTTTTATAGAGGCGTGCAACACAATAATTTCATTATGATTTAATATTAATCAAGCCTTCTGGCTTCTAAACTTTTCTGTTAAATACGGTTTTACTCCGTTAAAAAATTTCTTTTAACTCTATTGATTGAACATAGGTTATCCACTTGGCTAAGATAATAATTAAAAATAAAATCCGAGAGCTACGCTTTTTTGCTGATGAAATGACGCAAAAAGAACTAGCAGAATTAGTGGGGGTGACACGACAAACTATAATGGCAATTGAAAAAAGTAAGCACTCACCAACTTTAGAAATAGCGTTTAAAATTTCTGAAGTATTTGGGCAATCCATAGAGGAAGTATTTCAATATCAGTCAACTTAAACGAGTGATAAACAAGAATAAATTATTTTTAATTAAATACCTACATTATATATCTTTAAATTTAAGGGGTATAGCAGGTGTAAGCATTCACTTTAAGCGTATATCGAAGTTAAACAAATAATTAAGATGAGCATTTTTTTGTCCACAATATGCAGTACAGGAAATGAGGTGATTTGAATGGTCAACCAAGAACAGCGGGAAAATGCATTTTTATGGTTACTTGACAGACTGAAAGAAGGTCAAGTGGTGGTGCCTATTATTGCCAGAGATTTTTCATCTGAAGATTGGGCATTCGTTTTTGAAGGGCTACCTAAAGACCTACGATTTGAATTGTGGCAAACGCTCAGCGAAGATAAAAAGTCACCCATACTAGCTGCGATGCGAGATGACTCTCGTGAGCAACTTATGTCGTTATTATCTGATCAAAATATTGAAGACCTTGCACTTGCGAGTACCACTGAACATTTAGTTGAAATACTCGATGTTTTGCCTAATAAAATAGCCAAAGGGTTAATCAAAAAACTTAGCGCACAAGAGTCAGGTTTAATAGAAGAAGCACTCAACTACTCTGAAGAACAACTAGGTCGTTATGTTAATCATGATGTGTACACGGTCAATAAAAGTGTGTCTGTAGGGGCATTATTAGCAGCATTAAAATTGGAGGCTCTACCCGCTTATACAGACAGTATTTTAGTGATTGACGATACGGAGCACTATTTAGGGCAAGTTGACATCAATCAATTGTTTACCTGTGAGGTAAGTACTGCACTTATTCAAGTGGCTGAATTTTCAGATCACGTATTAGCAGCCGACTTAAATCTATTTGAGGCTTCTGAAGCGGTGAAAAGCAGTGGACGCTCAATGTTACCTGTCATTACCAAAGAAGGACGATTGCTTGGACGTTTTTCCGTCAAAGATGCCATTGATGTATACCAGGAATATTATGAAGCACAGCTGTCACACATGGGCCGTGTCAGTGACGAAGACTTATTTGCACCCGTATTCACCAGCTCGAGACGCAGGGCTGTATGGCTAGGTATCAATTTGTTCACAGCTTTTGCCGCATCAATTGTAATAGGCATATTCGATGAAGTGGTTGCACAAGTGGTCGCATTGGCTGTACTGATGCCCATAGTAGCAAGCATGGGCGGTATTACCGGAAGTCAAACATTGACCTTAACTATAAGGGGTTTAGCCACAGGACAATTAGCTGCATCTAATCTAAGGGCTTTAGGTAACAAGGAGGTGTTAGTTGCCTTTTTTAATGGCTTGCTTTGGGCTTTAGTTGTCTCGGCAATCACTACCTTGTGGTTTGATAACACTTGGTTGTCAGCCATCATTGCAATGGCGTTAATTATTAATATGCTTATCGCTGCGATCTCAGGAATAATTATTCCCGTGTTACTGGACAAGATGGGGATTGATCCTGCGCTTGCAGGTTCCGTAATACTGACCACAGTAACGGATGTGGTTGGCTTTTTTATTTTTTTAGGTTCAGCATCATTACTTTTGGTTTAATAACGATTAATCGTGCTAGCCAGCACAATTGTTGTTCATTATAATCCGCTCGTTAACACCTTATTACAGACATCGAATTACTATGCCAAAAACTGAAAACTGGACCGTTGAAGACTCGGAAAATATATACCGAGTAAAGCGTTGGGGTGCGGGCTATTTTGAAATTGGTCAAAATGGAAATTTGCATGTTACTCCCGACCCATCAAACCAAGACATACGAATTGACTTTAAGGCAGTAGTAGAAGAAATCAAACAAGAAGGCATACAATTTCCTGTAGTGGTGAGATTCCACGACATTCTTCGTTCACAGGTCGCATTACTTAACCAAACGTTTCAACAAACCGTCAAAGACGCTGAGTATCAGGGCGAGTACATGGGTGTATACCCTATAAAAGTAAACCAGATGCGTGAAGTAGTTGAAGAAATAGTCGATGCTGGTGCGCCCTTTAATTATGGCTTAGAGGCCGGTTCTAAAGCAGAGCTTTTGGCGGTAATGGCACTTAATACTAACGCAGAGTCACTCACTATACTTAATGGATACAAAGACCATGAGTTTATGCAGTTAGCCTTGTTAAGTCGCAAGTTAGGTCGAAAAACAATTGTGGTCATTGAGAAGTTTTCTGAACTCATTTTATTGGTGAAAACGGCTAAAGAACTGAACATAGAACCACTAATCGGCGTTCGTTCTAAGATGACAGTAAAAGGCCGCGGCAAATGGGAAGGTTCTGGAGGTGATAGAGCCAAGTTTGGCTTAACCAACAGTGAAATAATTAATGCCGCTCGTTACTTGAAAGAACATGGTATGGCTGATTGTTTAACTTTATTGCATTTTCATATCGGTAGCCAATTGACGGATATTCGTGCTGTAAAAGAATCTATTACCGAAGGCGCCATGATCTATTCTGAATTATACAGAATGGGTTTTAAGTTAGAATACGTAGATGTTGGCGGCGGCTTAGGTATTGACTACGATGGCAGTCAATCAACAAATGACTCATCGCGAAATTACAATATGCAAGAATATGTGGCTGATATTGTGTATGGAATGAAACAGATATGCGATTTGGAAGAAGTACCGCACCCAATATTGGTCAGCGAAAGTGGAAGAGCCATAACCGCGCATCATAGCTGTGTTGTCACAGAGGTGGTTGGCGCAATAAAATCACACGGAGCCGGGATCGCCACTGACCCAGCAGACGATGAACATATCTTGGTTAGCGATATGCGAGAACTATCAGAAATTATCGACCGCCAAGATAACTTACAAGAGATATTTAACGATGCATCACAGTTTAAGGAACAAGCATCAAGTGCATTTAAATTACGCGTAATATCTCTCGAAGAGCTTGCTAAAATTGAAACTTTATATTGGCAAATTATGGAAAAAGTCCAGTTTCGTCTCAAAGATGCTGACTTTGTACCCGAAGAAATGCAAGAGCTAGACTTTGCACTATCTTCGCAGTACCTATGCAACTTTTCTGTGTTTCAATCAGCTGCAGACACTTGGGCGATAGACCAAATATTGCCGGTGGTACCACTAACCAGAATGAATGAAAAACCAACCATCAACTGCTCTTTGGTAGATATAACCTGTGACAGTGATGGAAAATTAGACCAATTTGTTAGCGAACATGGCATATCTAATTTTGTACCAATGCATAATTTAAAATCTGATGAAGACTATTATTTGGGATTATTTTTAACGGGCGCTTATCAAGATGTTATGGGTGATATGCATAACTTATTTGGTCGTTTGAATGAAGTACATATATTCAGTCATGACGACGATCCCCAAGACTTTTACATTGAAGAAATGGTTAACGGTTCATCTGTTGCAGACGTATTGTCAATTATGCAATATAACCCCAGTTCTATGGCAAAAAGCGTAAAAAAACTGATCGATGGACATGTTGCCCAAGGGCAAATAAAACCTAGAGAAGGGGTAAAATGGACTGATTTTTACGAAAACTGTTTAAAGGGGTATACCTACCTAAAAAATTAAGGCGCTGTTTTGGATGAGCCAGCCACTAAGCTGGCTTGTTCTAAATGCTTAAAACAACGAGCCCAAAAATCAGGGGTAAATTCATTAATCAAGTTAGACTCTGCATTCATTAACATCACATAACCCACTCCGTATTCAGGTGAAAATGCCACATCTGCACGGTAACCTTGTACCCAGCCTCCATGATAATTAAGAGTATGCCCTGCAAAGTCGTAGATACGCCAACCGAGTCCATAATGGGCATCTGACAAAAATTTACGCCATTGACGACGATACACTTCTTTTGTACTTTTAATTAATGGTGTGGTCACCTGAGCAATTAATTCAGGAGAAATAACCTCAGGCGCCTCACCCAAAAGTGCCCGCATCCAAATAATCATGTCCCGCATACTGGCATTGACTCCAGCTGCTGGAGAATATTTATAATAGTCATCTCGCACATTAGTTGCGTGCCAGCGGTTTTTTGAAATTGCCACATGGGGCTTTGCCCATTTAGTGGATGACTGCAAACCTAATTTTCCGACACTAGCATGGGGCATATTTAATGGCGTAATTAGGGTCTGGGTTAGGGCTTGTCCATAGGAGGAGTGATGTAGCTGAAAATATTCATCTACCACTGCAAACAAACTATTTTGGTAGGTATAACATTGCCCTGGCTGACACAAAGGTTTCAAATCTGAAAGCATAGTAAGCACTCGTTTTACAGCATAATTTGCTTCGATCAGATTATCGTAAGCATTGGGTGTGTAACCACTGGATTGGCCTATTATATGTTTCAACACAAGATCACCACTTTTGCCTTTGGCTGTGGAAAATTCAGGAACAAGTTGCGATACTGGTACTTGCCAATCTAATTGATTTTGTTCTACGTATTTGGCTATTAACATAGAAGTAAATGTTTTAGAAACCGAAGCCAATCTGAATACGGTATCTACATCGATAGGAGCGCCAGATTTACTTTCTTTACCATAAACCACCACTGAAGCAGGTTTACCTTTTTCAATGTAAGCAAAAATATATCCTGGCAAATTCTTTTTTTGTGCCTTGAGTTGAATATCTTCTGCAAACTTAGTCAACCATTTATCTGCGGCAACACTGTGTTGGCTAAATAAGCCAACAAGCAGTAAAAAAGCTGTAAAAACGTTAAACATAGAACAATTGAAATTGTATAGGTTTACTTACTAGTTTCAATAAGCCTGTTTTCATATAAACAAAAGAAGTCACATTATTCCTATATTGGTTAGCAGCAGCCAAATCACATTTAGTCTAATATTTACTATTATCCTATTTGTTTGTACTTGGGATCAACAATCATCATGACTTATTAGTATAAGGCACACATTAACCACTATTGACTGCCGTTTTTGTCGCACTAAAGTGATACAAATCGTTAGAATAACCTCATCGGTGCTATCAAATCACAAAATTATGAATGCAGATTATCAACAAGCAAGACTAACCAGAGATCCCCGGTTTGACGGTACATTTTTTATCGCTGTTAAAACGACAAATATCTTTTGTCGTTCAATTTGTCCTGCGAATCCACCACTTGAAAAAAATGTAGAATATTTTCATCTAGCACAACAAGCCATGTTAGCAGGCTATCGACCTTGCTTGCGATGTCGGCCTGACAGTGCACCTCACTCTTACGCATGGCAGGGAGTAAATACGACAGTCCAGCGCGCCCTTCGTTTACTGAGGCAATATAAAGAACTTAGCATTACAGAAATAGCCACTAAATTAGGTATAACTGATCGTTATTTTCGGCATTTATTTCAACAACATTTAGGTTTAAGTCCTAAACAATATCAATTATTTGATCAGGTTTTATTGGCTAAACAACTTCTGCATCAAAGTCATTTGCCGATTGAACACATTGCCCACGCCAGTGGTTTTGCTAGTGCCAGAAGATTACAACATAATTTAAAAAAAGTGATGGGACTGACACCCCAGCAAATAAAGAAAGGCAAAAGTAATCAGGGTATAATTAAATGCGGTGAAATTATTACACTTAGGTTAGCTTTTAGGCCTCCTTTTAATTGGCAAAAAATGCAACAGTTTTTGGCTATGAGAGCGATCCAAGGGGTCGAAGTTGTGACGGACAACTGTTACTCAAGAACGTTTGTAATGGGAACAGATAAAGGTTGGTTTAGCGTTTCAACAGTTCAGGGGAAGCATGAGCTAAAGGTAAAAATAAGCCTACCCAACATCGAGAAGTTACCGACTATACTAAGCAATATTGAACGCATATTTGACCTCAACGCAGATACCAACACTATTCAAGCACAACTATTAAAATGCGGTGTCCCAAAAGATAAAATGATTATAGGGTTAAGAATACCCGGCGTATGGGATACATTTGAAGCAGGTTGTCGAGCCATTCTTGGCCAACAAATATCTGTTAAAGCGGCCATTACATTATTATCTCAATTAACGCAGGAATTAGGTGAAACAGAAGAAAATAATGTTTATTTTCCAACACCAGAAACTATCTCACATAGCGACCTTAGTTTTCTCAAAATTCCACATAGTCGCAAACAAACATTACAACTATTCGCACAATATTATCTTAATCGTCCAGGATCGTCGGTAAATGATTGGATAAATATAAAAGGCATCGGACCTTGGACTGTAGGCTATGTAAAAATGCGTGGACAATCATCTCCCGATGTTTGGCTTAGCACTGACTTGATGATTAAAAAACAATTGGTAAAACTAAACATAGATGCTGAGTTAGCCCGCCCATGGCGAAGCTACTTGACGTTTCAACTCTGGAGTATAGTGTGATTAAAAACAATAACTTTGTTGAATATATGGACTCGCCATTTGGCATATTAGAGGTGTGTGCCGATCAAGATGGTGTAACCGCTATTTATTTTGTAAAAGATAAGTGCAAAACACCTAATTGGTGCTTGAATACACAGCAAGCAGTTGAACAATTAAATCAATACTTTGTCGGTAAAAGAACTCGGTTTAATTTGAATTTAAACGCTAAAGGTACACACTTTCAACAACAAGTATGGCAAAAGCTCAGCACCATTAAGTATGGACAAACCTGCAGTTATTCAGATATTGCAAAAGGTATAAACAATCCTAAAGCAGTCAGAGCGGTAGGTGCGGCAAATGGACGCAATCCCTTGGCTATTGTTGTTCCTTGTCACCGTGTTGTTGGAAGTAATGGCACGCTGACAGGTTATGCTTGGGGCATGTCAATCAAAGCGAGTTTATTACAATTGGAGCAAAATGCGGTCTGCTCAAACTTCTTAGATAATTAACTATGCTTTAATCCGATTCAATCAACTGCATCCTAACCATATTTCTACCATCTCGTTTTGCTGAAAATAATGCGTCATCTGCTACACAGACAACTTCGGACAAAGTGCGAGGTGTGGCGGTAAAAGATATGCCAAAACTAGCCGTTATTTGAATAGACGTTGTGCCTGTGGTGATCGTTGTCGCTGCTAATTTTTTGCATAACTCTTGACATAATTCAACCGCCTCGTGAGGACCCGTATCGGGCATTAATATAATAAATTCCTCGCTACACCAGCGACCTATAATATCAGTATCACGAATATTACTTAGCAACATTTGTGCAACTTGACGCAACACAATGTCACCAGCTTTTCTCCCGTGGGTTTCGTTTATAGGCTTAAAATTATCTAAATCAATCAATACTAGGCTAACCGATTCTTTCTCATACATCAGTTCTTCAAACCTTAAGCTGATCTTGTTTCGATTAGCCAGTTCTGTCAAAATATCGAGCTGTTTAATTTTTTGCATATCTTTTTTGAAGTAGTACAGCAGATTGTATATTAATAAAAACAGCCCAAATATTACTGCTAGCAAGATAACTATGCTGATAATAAAACTACGACTTATCTCAGTTTTCCGAGACTGCAGAGGGGTAATAATATATAAAGTCCAGTCAAAGGGTTGAATATTAAGTTCTGCAATCAACGCTTCTTGTCCATTAATTTGTAATAACAAATTATTTAATGACGTTTGTTGCTGCTCTGGCTCTAATGCTTGAAACCATGGCAAATCGGTTAGGTTTTTAAACGTCACACCCTTGATTAACAGCTCAGGATCAGATGTTAGAGTAATATCTTTATTCTGATCAACAAAGATAAAATCATATCCATAAGTCTTTTTATATTCATTAAAAACATGGGTAAATGCATCGAGGCTTTTACCTACTCCAAATACTCCAAGAAAATTACCCTCATCATCATAAATTTTTAAGTCGATATAAAATTGAGGGTTTTGCCATTGCCCAATATCGGCCATTGCATTTTCAGGTTGTGCTTTGTATCTGAAATACCAATCAACTTTGTCTTCAGTTAATTCAATCTTTTTTCCTTCAGAATTATATTGAACGCGACTTATCTCACTAGCGATAAAGAAGTTGAGTGAAAACTCTTGATTCAATCGCTTTAGGGTCGCAAATATTTGGTCTTCATTATTTAGCGGGTTACGCATTAAATCATTGAGTTCTTTTGCTTTAGCCAATGTCTGTGAAATATGCAGGGGCTGCATCAATTGTTCAACAATCAATTGAAATGCGGGGGAATAGGATTGTTGTTGCGCTCTGCTTTGTTCGGCAACTATTTTAGACACACTAATGTGGACTAAGGTAACAATAGAAACTAAAACTACAGCAAACAGTATTAGTATACTTTTATGTAATGTACGAAAAATATTCACGGGCAACCCTGCTCCTAATCTTATTAAATCTGTTTTCCAATAACAAATACTACAAAAGTACCAAATCCATCATAACGGAGAATTGTCCATAGAGTCATTAGTCAATTTGTCTATTTTTATTGTTAAAATAATGCTCCTCATATTTTACCTTTACTTTTGTGGTTCTTTTTAAAATATAAAATTAAGTATTAATTTAAAAATCGCTCGCAATTACTGACAGTTCAACTGCAAATAAGTAGAATGTTACTATGTCTAAAGACTTGAATATTGACGCAATAGACACGTCACTTTTAAAGGAAATTGAATGACTTTTTCAGTAGTAGTTTTAGCCGCAGGTAAAGGAACGAGGATGAAGTCCTCTTTGCCCAAGGTATTGCACCCTGTTGGTGGCAAACCCATGGTTCAACATATTGTGGACACAGTGAACAAATTGGGGGCTACAAATATACATGTAGTCTACGGGCACGGACGAGAGCAGTTACAAAGCAAACTCAGTCATAATGATCTATCTTGGTGTTTACAAGATCAACAGCTAGGTACCGGCCATGCTGTCCAACAAGCCATTCCTTACATTAAGGATAATGAGGACGTACTAATATTAGTGGGCGATGCACCGTTAATTAAAGAATCAACGCTCAAACAATTAATAGCAGTGAAAAAAGACGCTGATCTCGCTTTGCTTACCGTCAATCTGATAGATCCTACTGGTATGGGGCGGATCATTAGACAAGGCGAGCAAGTCACAGCCATTGTCGAACACAAAGATGCAACAAAACAACAACGCCAAATCAAAGAAACCAACACTGGTATGATGATTATGGGCGGTAGTGACTTAAAACGTTGGTTATCAGCGTTAAACAATAACAATGCCCAGGGTGAATTTTACTTAACCGACGTGATTGAAATGGCCGCCAAAGAAGGTAAGTCTATTCATGCTTCTCAGCCCTCTTGTGCGATTGAAGTGGAAGGCATTAATAATAGAGTGCAACTTGCGTCAATCGAACGAGCCTACCAAGCTGAACAAGCCGAAGCCTTAATGATGCAAGGTGTGTCATTGTTAGACCCATCACGCTTTGATTTAAGAGGCGAAGTAGAAGTCGGTCAAGATATAATTATAGACGTGAATGTTATTATTGAAGGTAAAGTAAAAATTGGCTCAAACGTCACAATAGGTGCTAACTGTATTTTAATAGATAGCATTATCGAAGATAACGCGACTATCCATGCTAATTCAATATTAGAACAAGCCATTGTGGGTCAACACTGTAATGTAGGCCCTTATGCCAGACTTCGCCCAGGCACAGTGATGAAAGAGCAATCCCGCGTAGGCAATTTTGTCGAAATGAAAAAGACCATTCTAGGTAAAGGCTCGAAAGCTAATCATCTAACCTACCTAGGCGATACCGAAGTTGGCGAAGGTGCCAATATAGGTGCAGGCACAATTACATGTAACTATGACGGTGTGAACAAATTCAAAACATTCATTGGCGATGGTGCTTTTATTGGATCAAATAGTGCTTTAGTAGCTCCTGCCTCAATTGGTATCAATGCCACAATAGGTGCGGGTTCTGTTATCACCAAAGAAGTAGGCGATAATGAACTAGCCATTGCAAGAGCGAAGCAAAGGAATATAAGCACTTGGCAAAGACCTGAGAAATGATAAAAAGCCAATATAAATTAACGTTGTCTTATTATATAAGTTGGATTGCCTCCAAAAGTACTAGGCGACACTAGGAATATAATTTAAAAGACATAATAAGGTTAGGTTCAGTACTGCTGAATTTTTTTATCAATTTTACATGTTCTCTCACCACGATAGTTCAAAATAAAACAAACCAAACTTGCATTTCATAACTTTTGAATTAGAATAAGTTTCAAATCGAAACTTGTTCTAATTCAATGCAAAAACGAAATACCCAACAAAGAAGACGTTCAATCGTCGAACAGCTCAATATCACTGGTGAAGTAGCAGTGGATAAACTAGCTAAGTTGTTTTCAACTTCAGAAGTGACCATTCGAAAAGATTTTATCGAGCTTGAAAACAACGGGTTACTACTAAGAAAGTTTGGTGGAGCAATTCTACTGCCAACTAGCTCTTCCGAATTTTCGGATGAAAAGGTGTCTCCGCACAAAAAAGCGATCGCTGCCGCCGCGGCTGCTTTAATCAAAGATCACAATCGTATTATTATAGACAGTGGCAGCACTACAGCTGCATTGCTACCTGAATTAAAACACAAGACGGGTTTACTGGTGATGACCAATTCACTGCAGGTTGCCAACTATTTACTAGAACAAGAAAACGAACCTAAAGTATTAATGACCGGGGGCACGTGGGACAATCAATCCCATTCTTTTCAAGGGAAAATGGCTGAGCTAGTCCTTAAAGAATATAACTTTGATCAATCTTTTATAGGTGCTGCTGGCTTAGATCCACAAAAAGGCACCACTACTTTTAATGAATTGACACAATTAAGCCAAGCAATGGCAGACGTATCAAATCAGGTAATTGTTATGGCAGAGTCTGAAAAATTACAAAGAAGAATACCGAATGTAGAGTTGCCATGGGGTTTGATTTCAGTTCTAGTAACCGACGATCAAATACCAGCAGCTATCAAACAACAAATTGAACAACACGGCGTAGATGTTATCTGTGCTAATACAACAAAAATTGGAGCTTAATATGTGTGGGATAGTAGGGGCGATTGCCGAACGTAATGTAGTTGAAATATTGTTAGAAGGTTTACGACGCTTAGAATACCGAGGATACGACTCGGCTGGTGTTGCACTTTTAGACAGCCAAGGCAACCTCACTCGCACCAGACGTATAGGAAAAGTAAAAGAGCTGGCAGATGCGTTAAAAGAATATCCTGTTAAAGGTGCAACGGGTATAGCACATACACGTTGGGCGACCCATGGCGGAGTGACAGAAGCCAACGCACACCCACACTTTTCATCTGAGCGTATTGCCGTTGTCCATAATGGTATTATCGAAAATCATCAAACATTACGCCAAGAACTCACCTCAGCCGGTTATGGTTTCAGCTCAGACACCGACACCGAAACTATTGCACATCAGGTACACTTAGAACTGGATAAATGTGGTGATTTACTAAAAGCTGTACAAAACGCTGTGACTAAGTTCCACGGTGCCTACGGCACGGTAATTATGGATAAACAGGACCCAGAGCGCATTATTGTCGCCCGATCTGGGAGCCCGTTGGTCATCGGTTTAGGCATAGGCGAAAACTTTATTGCTTCTGACCAAATGGCACTCTTACCCGTCACTCGTCGATTTATGTTTTTAGAAGAAGGTGATGTTGCCGAGATTTCACGCACTACTATTAATGTTTACGATCACGCTGGCGCAATAGTAGAACGTGAAATTGTTGAGTCAGATGTAGAGCATGATGCCGGTGATAAAGGCGGTTATCGCCACTATATGTTAAAAGAAATCCACGAACAGCCAAGTGTTATTCGTAATACTTTACAAGGCCGTTTAAGTGAAACAGGCATCAGCCCTAATATATTTGGCCAAGGTGCTGATGAAATATTAGCAGACATTCAACATGTGCAAATTATCGCATGTGGAACCAGCTATCACTCGGGCATGACAGCACGTTACTGGTTAGAACAATATGCTAATGTATCGTGTAATGTAGAAATTGCATCAGAATTCCGCTATCGAAAATCCTTCGTGCATCCCAATAGTTTGATCGTCACTATCTCACAATCTGGTGAGACAGCCGACACACTCGCAGCGCTTCGGCTTGCCAAACAACAAGGCTACTGTGCCAGTTTAGCTATCTGTAACGTTCCAGGGTCATCCTTGGTCAGAGAATCAGATTTAGCCTTTATGACCTTAGCTGGAGCAGAAATTGGGGTGGCCTCAACGAAGGCATTCACGACTCAACTTACCGGATTTTTAATGTTGAGCTTAGCGATTGGTCAACACAACAGCATGAGTCAAACAGACCATAATGACATTGTGAAGGCGTTACATAGCTTACCCGCTAAGTTAGAAGAAACACTGACATTAACCGCTGGGATCAAAGAACTTGCTAAAGAATTTGCCGATAAACAT
>CAZMDX010000520.1:0-5323 GCA_964564805.1 uncultured Pseudoalteromonas sp.
CAATTCTGGTTCGTAAATCAGCAGGTTTTTAATTTTGTGGTGTTTTAATAAATGACTTAAATGAATACCCAGCCCACACCCAAGTACAACTAAACATTCAATTTCATATGGCATGCTCGATTGCAAGTTTTTGAGCTTTGCACTTGCTAAATCTTCAATGCTTAACGCTGCAGGGGAGTCATCCTCATGACTTGATATCTGTGTTTGGAAAACCACTTCAGGGCAGTGTTGCTCTACCCGAGATAGCTGTTCAAGTACCTCTTGTTCTGGATGAAAGCCATAAAAGGTACGGCCCATGCCGTAATCTACAATATTATTTTCGCCGTATTTGTTAGCAAAGATAGAATAATTGGCTAGGTCAGTATTTTGCACATAGGGTAATAGAGAAGGAATATTACGTTGAAATGCATTTATGTTGTTGCTATGAGTTTCTATTATTTGCTGCGCAAGTTTTTCATCAAGCTCGGCTTGTTTCTTTTCGTCTTTCTCAATATGTAAACGGATATTCTTCAGCATATTTAATCTAAACTCATTAACGACACGCTCATTTTAATATCTATTATCTTATTCTATCGGCAGCACTAAAAAAAGAATAAGTCTTTGAATTTATTATGAGAAGTTAAGATTGTTGATTACGTTAAGTTAATTTCTTAAATTTTTGTTTATAAGTAGTTATAGTTTGCTATACCTTTATTGAATTGGTTGTATTTTACACACTCGTGGTCACTCTGCTATTATAGGATTAGATAAATGAGGAAAATTCTATGATTGGTTTTAACACAGAATCAAATAGTTCGTTGTTACAACAAGTTCAGAATAAGCAAGAGTCTATATTCGAAAAGCTATCTTCTGGTAAGCGTATTAATAGCGCAGCTGATGGTGCAGCGGCTCAACAGATTATTGATCGTTTGACCTCTCAGGTTGAGGGTAATCGTCAGTCTATCTCTAATGCCTACGATGGCGTGTCTTTGACGCAGGTGGCTGAAGGTGGTTTGGCGGGTATTAATGAAGATGTGAATCGCATCCGTGAGTTGTCTGTTCAATCTGGCAACGGTATATTAAACGATGCTGATCGTAGGGCTATTCAAGCTGAAGTCACTCAGTTACAAGAAAATATTTCACAAACCATCGAGCAAACTGAGTTTGCAGGTAAATCTTTATTATCAAGTGATGGCAATATTGATTTTCAAGTGGGTGCTAATGCTGGCCAAAAAATTGCCGTGGCAACACAAGATGTAGCGGCTGGCTTGAATGATATTTTGAATGTGGACTTAAGCACGTCCCAAGGTGCAGAGGATGCCTTAGCTGTAGTAGATACCGCGACTGAATTTGTAGGTAGTGCGAGAGCAGACTTAGGTGCGACACAAAATCAATTTGAAAGTGCAGCGAGAAACTTAACACAAAGCGATGTGAATGTTTCTGCGGCGAGAAGCCGTATTCAAGATACCGATTTTGCCCAGGCAGCGTCTGATAATGCTGCAGCGGGTATCCTGAGCCAAGCCAGTATTGCGGTGCAGGGCATTGCAAATCAACAACAAGGTCAGGTGTTGTCTCTGCTTAATAATTAAAGCCTAGATTATGTTTGATTAATGTTGAGCTGCTAAACGGCTCTTTTTTTGTCTGAAACTTCTAGCATTGAAGCAACAACAAAAAAAAATATAGTCGTTAAAAATGCCCTTAATTTTATTGCTATCCCGCCTCGAATGTTTAAAATCCCCCTCGTCATAATAAATTATAAAAATAACATGAGGCTGGAAGTTGATGAGTAACATTTTGATTATTAGTTCTGACATCACGCGGGCAAATAATCTGAGTACCATTCTGACATTTCTTGGTGAGCCTTGTAGTTGTGTTCTATTCACATCAGCAATTGAAGCTCTTAGAGATAAAAGTGATATCAAATCTGTTTTAATTGATGCAGATTCACATGAATTAGCTTGTGATATTAGCGAAAAATTTCCTCATCAACCTTTTATTTTGGTCGGCGATTATGAAACATTTAAGCTACAAACAAATATTGTTGGAGCTATAAGTGAACCTATCACTTACCCAGTACTGACTCAAATGTTGCACCGTTGCCAAGAGTACAAACGAAGTCAACCCAAGACCAAAACTACGGTGCAGAATAAAACTCGGCTGTTTAGAAGCTTGGTTGGAAAAAGTAAACAGATTCAAGTTGTTAGGCATCTGATTGAACAAGTTGCACCTTCAGAGGCAAATGTATTGATACTCGGTGAGTCAGGAACGGGTAAAGAGGTCATTGCGCGTAATGTACATTTTTTGTCAAATCGCACTGATAGTATTTTTATTCCCGTTAACTGTGGTGCCATTCCTGGCGAGTTGCTTGAAAGCGAACTTTTTGGCCATGAAAAAGGTGCGTTTACTGGTGCTATCGGTACACGTAAAGGGCGTTTTGAATTAGCAGAAGGTGGGACGCTATTTCTCGATGAAATTGGCGATATGCCGTTACAAATGCAAGTCAAACTCCTGCGTGTATTACAAGAACGTACATATGAAAGAGTAGGCGGCACCAAGCCTATCAAATGTGACGTTCGTGTTATCGCTGCAACTCACAGAAATTTGGAAATCATGATTGAGGATGGCCAGTTTAGGGAAGACTTATACTACCGTTTAAACGTATTTCCTATTGATAGTCCTGCTTTGCGCGAACGAAAGGAAGATATTCCACTTTTATTACAAGAACTAGTTTCAAGACTTGAGTTTGATAATTCACAAATAAAGTTTACAGCAAACGCAATGACGTCATTGATGGAGCACAAGTGGAAGGGTAACGTTCGCGAATTATCGAATTTGGTCGAACGCTTAATGATCTTGTATCCTAATCAACTGATTGATTTGAGTGATTTGCCCAGCAAATACAAACACCTTGATGTAGAAGATTACGAACCTGACTACCCTGAAGAATTATTAGAACGTGAAGCAATTAACGCTTTGTTTGGCGACAATGGTGAAGAAAAATTTGAGGGAGTAAATAATAGTCTGGACAACACGTTATCGACTGAATTACCTGAACAAGGTTTAAACCTCAAGGAATATATTTCAGATTTAGAGGTGAATTTGATTACCCAAGCCCTTGAGCAACAAGACTGGGTGGTTGCCAGAGCTGCTGAAGCTCTTGGTATGCGCCGCACCACATTGGTCGAAAAGATGCGAAAGTATAATATTAGTAAAGGTTAGTCCTAGTATTCCCTCGTCACCTTGTTAAAACTTTATCGTGTCATTACATTGACGTTGCAAATTCTTAACAACACCCCCTAAACAATTGATTATAAACAATATTTTTGTTGGCATGGCTTGTGCTTTACTTTAGCAGTAATTATTCTGTCTAAGTATTGACGTGAGGAATGTATGGGTACCAGAAACACCTTAATTGAAACACCCCGTGATAATTTATCTGTTCTTGGCGAAGTTGTCAGGCACGATGCGATGAAGAAAGCGTCGCATGCACCTAATATTCATGAATTAGATGCATTGCGTTTGCAAGCGAATCGGTTGGAACATTTGCTTCAAGTTATGCCAGCAGGTGTGGTGGTGATCGACGGTAAAGGTATAGTTAAGCAGTCAAATAATCTTGCTAAGGCCCTGTTGGGCGAACCTTTAGAGGGACAACTTTGGCGAACCATCATAGCTCGCTCATTCAAGCCTCAAGCAGATGATGGTCATGAAGTGTCGTTATATGATGGTCGAAAAGTTAAACTTTCGATAACTCCCTTAGAAAAAGAACCTGGGCAGCTTATTGTTCTTACTGATTTGACAGAAACCCGACAATTGCAGCAACGGATCGGGCATCTGCAAAAGTTATCCTCTTTGGGGAAAATGGTTGCTTCTTTGGCGCATCAAATTCGTACACCTTTGTCAGCCGCGATGCTTTACGCAGCTAATCTGTCTAACAACACCATAAATAAAACATCACGTGAACGGTTTAGCAACAAACTTGTTTCAAGATTGCGAGACCTAGAAAGTCAAGTGAATGATATGTTGTTGTTTGCAAAAAGTGGTGATGAGCAAGTCATAAGCGAAATCTCACTGCATAGTTTAATGAAAGAAGTGCAGCAGGGAGCTGACGCTATGTTGCAAAGCCAAAAAGCTATTTTAGTACTTTCTTTACCTGAGCCTGATGTGATCATTTTAGGCAATAAAACAGCATTGACTGGGGCATTGCAAAACCTTATTCATAACGCCCTAACTGTAAAACCTCTCAACGCGGTAATTAATCTATCTGCGTTTTGCAAAAACAATGACCCTGAATGGGTTAACTTATCTGTTTCAGACAACGGTCCTGGCATTCAAACAGAAAATATAAATAGAATATTTGAACCATTTTTTACGACAAAAAGCAACGGCACCGGTTTAGGCCTTGCTGTAGTCAAGAGTGTCGCTCAGTCACACCAAGGTAAGGTTGATGCAACCAATTTGGCTGATGGTGGTGCTTGTTTTACTCTATCTTTACCTACTTTTTATGCTGACGAATCACATCACGTCATTGTTTCAACACACACAACACAATCTCAACAAAGCTTTGTTGATGAAGCGGGAAGTTTAAAATATGAGTCAAGCTAAAGTATTGATAGTAGAAGACGATGCAGGTCTAAGAGAAGCTCTAGTTGACACGTTACTTCTTGCTGGTTATCAAGTAATTGAGGCCAACAGTGGCGAACAAGCAATGGTTAAACTGTCTGAACAGTCAGTCGATTTAGTGGTCAGTGATATCCAAATGGGTGGCATGAGTGGTTTATCATTACTCAAAAACATTAAAAATAAATATCCTAATTTAGCCATACTTTTAATGACAGCCTACGCCACAATTGATGATGCGGTGCAAGCTATGCGTGATGGTGCTACTGATTACTTATCAAAACCTTTTGCTCCCGAAGTACTACTTAATTTAGTTGGCCGTTATGCACCTGCAAAAAAAGTTGAATCCCGAACCCCAGTGGCAGATGACCCGAGCAGTTTACAGTTACTAAGCTTAGCAAAAAAAGTAGCTAGATCAGAAGCAACGGTTATGGTTTTAGGTCCTAGTGGTTCTGGTAAAGAGGTATTAGCACGTTATATTCATGATCAGTCTACTCGAAGCAAGCAAGTATTTGTGGCTATTAACTGTGCGGCTATTCCTGAAAACATGCTCGAGGCGATGTTGTTTGGTTACGAAAAAGGCGCCTATACAGGTGCTTATGCGAGTGCACCCGGTAAATTTGAACAAGCTAATGGAGGCACACTATTACTGGATGAGATTTCTGAAATGGACATGGGTTTACAGGCAAAATTATTGCGTGTGCTCCAAGAAAAAGAAGTTGAACGT
>CAZMDX010000521.1:0-7506 GCA_964564805.1 uncultured Pseudoalteromonas sp.
CTAGTGATCACTTGTTCGCCAAGCTCTAATCCTTCAATAACTTCGATAAATTGGTTGTTACGACGTCCTAAACGAACATTGCGTTTTATTGCTTTGCTGCCGTCAGTGCTCACCACAAATATCCATTTACCACCGGTATCTTGAAAAAATGCGCCGTTAGGAATTAATACCGCATTGCTAGCATCACCTAACGTCAGTTTTATTTGAATGGTTTGGCCACGACGAATGCCAGCTGGTTGCTTATCTAAAAATTTAAAATCCACTTCAAATTGTCCGTTTACAACTTGCGGATACACTTTAGAAATAACTAAGTGAAAGTTTTTATATTTTGCTTGCTGGCCAATATCAACGCGGCCTAAATAAAACTCATCAATAAAGGCAGTAAGCTTATAGTCATTGGGGGTATCAATTTGTCCAAGGCGTTCACCGCGAGCAATACTTTGGCCCACTTCAACATTAAAACCTGAAAGTTTACCGGCGACAGGTGCTTTAACATTCATGTTGTCTAAGTTTTGCCTTGAGATTGCCAAGTTACTTTCAAGCCTTTTAGTGGTGACCTTTAAAAATACTAACTGTTCTCCTTGCATACGCGCATCAGATTGCTGACTTTCGTGGGTCAAGGCTAATCGACTTTTATACCAACCAAGGGTGTCATAAGTATCATAAAAGGCAGACTGGCTTACCGCACCGGTTTTAACTAATTCTTGTTCACGGGAAACTTGTCTGGTTAGCAGTTTTATTTGGTATCTGATATCTACCAAATTACGTTTATGCTCAAGGCGGTTTTGCTCAAGGCTAAGTTCAATTGAACGCATATTATTAAGTTGCTCTGCCACTCTGGCTTCATTGCCTAATACACTCAATTGTAAAGACGCATTCGATAATTCAACAATCAAGTCACCTACTTTAAGGCTGGCGCCATCTTCCACCAGTATACGTTCCACTCTTCCACCTTCAAATGCATCCAAATAAACAGTTTTGGCAGGTGTGACTCGACCTCGAATAGGTATAAAGTCTTTAAAGATGCCAGACTGCACTGTGGATATAGCAATACGGTCAGATACCACACTCAACGCTTTGACCTGTCGTCATTAGGTTCAGGATTTGGTGAGCTGGGTAGCGCTTTTACTGACATGCTTGAACGTTTTCAAACGGTACGTTCAGCTCAAGAAGAGCAACATCGACACCTCAAAGCTATTGTTGAGCATGTCCCCGTACCATTAATAAGCATGAGTAGTGATGGTTTACTTACACTTTGGAATAATGCGGCCCGCAAGTTATTTGGTACCAATCATGTGACAAAACTGAGTGACTTAACTCCTTTCGGTGAAGAGTTTGCGAAACACCTATCAACAGTCAAACCGGGGGAAAGGCGTTTAGTTAATTTTACAATCGACGGCATGGAGCATCAGTTAAGTATCGCAGCCACACAAATACTTCTGCCCCAAAAACAAGAAACACTGGTGAGTATGCAAGACATACAAAGTGAATTGGATATTGCACAGCTGCACGCATGGCAAGGTCTAGTAAAAGTGCTGACCCATGAAATTATGAATAGCATCACCCCAGTCGCCTCTTTAGCCAAAACCACAGTTGACTTAGTTGCAGACTGCAAACAAAAAGCAGACGCTTACCCAGAGCTTAGCGGAGACTTACAAGACATATCAGAAGCAGTTGAAACCGTCGCTAGACGCAGTGATGGTTTGATCCAGTTTGTTAGCAGCTATCGACAATTAACACGGCTACCTACTCCCAACAAAAATAAGATCAACGTCGCAACGTTGTTTCAGCAAAGTTGCTCGTTAGCCACACAACTATGGGATAAAAAAGGCATAGAATTACAAGTCAACATAGAACCATCTGAACTTGAAGTCACAGTAGATAAAGATATGTTAGAAAAAGTCTTCCTCAACTTGTTACAAAACGCCGAACATGCGGTTGAAAATTGTATATCCCCTAAAGTCAGCTTAAACGCATTCTTAAACAAAAGAGGTCACGTTGTCATCGAAGTAAGCGACAACGGCAAAGGAATCCCTGATGAAGTTGGCAACAAAATATTTGTGCCTTTTTACACTACTAAACAACAAGGCTCTGGCGTAGGTTTAACCCTAACAAGACAAATAATGCTAACCCATGGTGGCGCGATTAAATATGTAGCACAAGAAATGGGTGGGACGGTTTTTCGGATGACGTTTTGAGATTAAAATTAAAAACGTAAGTCATAATGACAATCAGTGGAGTGTAAAAGGGGTATTTACAATATCCATGCAAACAAATATTTTGCACCCGATTGGTCTACCGATATATTTAAGTATTTTGAGCCTGTGTTTAATGACTAAGTCAGACATGAACTGGTTGTTTAAAGAAGGTGTTAGATAAAGTAGATTAAGAAAATTATTTGAAAAACACTCATTACGAATATTATCAAATGCCCCTCACTATTTGACTGAATGACTTCTGGGTGTCTACGCAATGAATTGGCGACAAAATTGCATTCTGATAATGTTACTGCGAATATGAGATTAAAATAAGTATTTGGGATAACGTAGTAATGTATTCAGTGATAAAGGCTTTAGGATTATATGTAGGTTTATCAATTTTATTATTGTCTCCTGCCAGCGCAGCCTCACAACCTGAGATACATGATTACTATCCTCAATGCGAATATACCCCATTGGATGTGGTCACCGTAAAACGCAGGGTCAAATACGTAAATGGTCAAGTCACAAATATTAAAGTGGCAAACGCTACGCAATTATTGATAAATAAATTACTCGGTATCGCCTCTGACAAAAAAGCTCAGGCAATACTGCTAATTGATCGAAAAATTGGTGATAGAAACAATACACATGATGAAAAATCCACGGATTACAAACGCAAATCAACTTTAGACTATTTTTATCTGTCTTTTACTGCGCAGCTGGTAACACTTTGCGAACCCGTTCCAGGTTTTGCAAAAAAATTGACGCCCTATAATAAATTTGGCATCAAACAACATCGACTCAATTTAGGTGTGGTTAAGGGCTGGGAAAAACAAATCAGCCTAAACATTTTTTCTAATCAACGTCAGAGTCCAACTATTACAGATCGTACAATTTCTGCTTCCACTGGTTTATTCGGTATTGCCCTTGAGTCGCCCTATTCACAGGTAATATCAAAATTAGGTACACCCACTTTTGCCATGCAGTTTAATGAAAGGCAACAATTGCTTGCTTATGGCAGAGATATTTGGCTGACCTTCATGGATAACAAACTTGTTCATGTCACTAACCAGAACATCTGGCTCTCAAGAGAACTGGTAAATATGCTGGACTTCGATGAAAGGTTTCAAGAGCAAGATTGGAAACTCGAAGGTAAAATTACAAACAATCAAGCACTCGAGGAAGCAGAACGTTTAATTGCCCATTCAGGTTCAAAAAATAGCTTAACAATTCACCACGATAAGAACACTCTGCATATACACTCTGAAGCTTCTCGCAATAGCCACACAAAAGAAAACACCAATAACGTCACTGGGTACACTCTCGAGTTATCAGATTCAGCTATATCTTCAACCCCAAAAATACCTGACTCGTCAGGTGTATCTCAAAATATATTTACCTACATTGACGATACTGATCGAGACGGATCATCAACAGAGCACTTAAGAGCCTCTGCCATTGGCCGTGCGCGGATTGATTCTACTTCTGAACTCTTATTTTATGACAATCATTTAGTGGTTGCGGTGCGAGGCACCAGTATTAACAAGTTGCATTATATTGAGAGAGTGTTTGCAAAAAATAGCGCTATTGAAGTCAAAGCATGGACATTTAAACGCGTTAGCCAAGGCCAGAGTCTTAAGCAGGTCATGCAAGTATTAGGGTCAGATGCGTTTAATTTCAATGGCACGGTTGAAGTAGATGCAACCACATACACCAAGAAGTTATTCTTCGAACGCACAAACGGGCAAAAAAAACTGGTCGCAGCACAAGTATCAGTCTTCTAATACTTTCGACGTCATTGACCAATATAGCAATTTACGAAAAAATTTACGAAGACATCCATTTTAACGTCCCAGCATCGGCCATTAATCTAACTAAGCATATCTTTTTGAGCTGATGAAGCGCTGCTACAATGGGTATTTTTATGTTGGTTAACCTAACTGGATAAAATGCATGAAGTCCAAGATTTCGGAGAATATCTTTTGATGTTCGATGTGGTTTACCAAAGTAAGTTTATACTTTTGTAAATTTACAAATTATTGGAATTTAAAAACATTACCCCAACAAGAAGCCGAATACGTATTAGCATTATTAAAGACGGATGCACTAGTTATACAACCCTAGTTTGATATCTTCTGAATACATTAAATATTGACGAAATCGGACGCATCATTTTTGTTAAAAGCTCTATGATGATATAAGCAGTGTTTTAGCTTGTTGAACATTAAAACATGCAATGCCTAAAATACAAGTGGGTCCGATTATTCGTAGTCAACATATAAACATACATATCCAATATGATTATTTCCTATCATTACGACTACAGTTTTAAACCGAAATCATTCAGAAATTTATTCATCAAAAATTCAAAAAATATTTATTACCAATTTTAGAGCATAATACTTGATTTAAAATTGCATATGTTTGAATGTAGTTAAAAGATATGGAAATGGAGTAAGACTATTATATCAAAAATGTTCCGTTGCAAGCCAAATTCAAAAGTCTGTTTACCCGTTTTTGCATTATTCTGTTTATTCGTTGCAACCACCACGTTGGCGACACATATGGTGCCGACACAATTCACACATATATCAGTCCAAGACGGTTTATCGCAGATTACGGTATCTGATATCGTTGAAGACAATGTTGGATTCATGTGGTTTTCTACTCAAAATGGTGTCAATCGCTTTGATGGCTATAATTTTGTTCAATATAAAAGAGATAAAAATCTTGACGGTTCAGGCCCGATTGGTGATTTTGTTTATAAGTTGGCTATTGATAAAGATAGTGGCGATGTTTGGACCGCTAGTTCACATGGTTTAAGCAGGTACGAACACAAATTTGATCGATTTATACATTATCCATTAATTGATACTGAAGGAAAACAGCACCGCTTCGTTGCAACCGTTGTTTATGATAGAACTGGGCAATTATGGGCTGGCACAAATTTGGGATTGTTTAAATTCCAAGAAACAACTGATTCTTTTATACATATTAAACTGGGTAATAAAGTTAATTTCCGCATTCAGGATATAGAGCGGGATATAAACGGTGTCATTTGGCTGGCTACCAATCAGGGTCTGTACGGATTTAAAGCGGATGAACCTTTATACACAGTTTCAGAGTTAAAAAATGTTGAAGTGACCGACATCGAACTTATTAGTCAAAACAAAATTTGGTTCTCGACAAATGGAAAAGGTATTTTTGTAAAAGATGATACTGTTGATCCTCAAATCATTATCAGGCCATTAACAACATTGTCGCTAAAACTCTCAAGACAATCGATATCATCTATTAAACAGCTTCGTAATAACGACATTTGGATTAGTACACTTGGCGGATTAACCATTACACGCCCCGGAAAAAGTTCCATCACTACCAACCTTAAGCACAACACTAAAAAATCCAGTGTACTCAGTGCAAGCCATATGACTAGAACCTATGAGAGTCGTTCGGGATTAATTTGGCAAGGAACTTGGACTTCCGGGTTTTCAAAATTTGATCCTAACAGCCTGCAATTTCAAACACTCAATGCTGGAGGCAGTAAAACAACGAGGGGAATAGCAAATGATGCAAATGGTAATATTTGGTTTGGCACGCCTGAAGGTTTATGGAAACGAAACAGCGACGGTGAAACGACCGGTCCGTGGACTTTTGAAAATGAGCCAAAAGGTCCAACTTTTCTAGAGGAAAATGGCATCATTTCGATCGCATACGCCAGTGCAACGAATAAAGTATGGGTGGGTACTCGCTCTGGTCTGGCTTATCTGACTGACGATAAAAAACATATCAAATATCTGACACATATTCGTGGATCAATGATTTTCACCTTATCAGTTGATAGCATGGGAGACGTTTGGGTAGGTGATTTTAACAATGGTTTAATCTATGTAGACGGCAGGACTCACGAAGTTAAAAAACAATGGAAAATGAGTAGCATTACTAAAATTTTAGTCGGTACTGATGGCTTCACTTGGGCCGCTACTATGGAAGGACTAGTCAGAGTAAATCAAGATACAGGGGAACTTTTAAATTTATATTCGCTTGATAGAAAAGCTCAGTATCGAAGTCCCAGAGTTCTTACTTGGATTTCAAAGTCACAACAAGAACATTATTGGATTGGCACACAAGGCTCAGGAGTTGTAAAGTTACTTTTTGATGAGCAACTACAAGATTTTACATTTCAACAGGTAGCACCTGAGTCTCATTTAGCGACATTGTCAGTAGGCGGCATTGAACAAGATACACATAGCAATATTTGGGTAAGTACTACCGAAGGGGTCGCTAAGTTAGACTCAACCTTAAGCAATCCTGAATATTTCAGTGACAAAAACGGTGCAAAAAATGAAGGCTATTATATCAACAATAGTTTAGCCAATGTTAATGGCGAAATACTTTTTGGCAGTGCTACTGGTATCACTTATTTTAAGCCAGAAAATGTCACCCAATCTGATTGGGGTCCACCGATTGTATTTACTCAACTACTAGTTTTAGATAAACCCATTTCAATCCGAAATGCAGATAGCGAAACTTTTCCCCTGAAATCACCGATTTATGAGGCAAAGGAGATAATCCTTCAGCCAGAAGACAATGTATTTAGTATCGAATTTAGTGCTCTTGATTTTTCTGCTCCTGAGAAAAACCAATATGCATTCAAATTAGAGGGGTTTGATACCACATGGAACACAGCACAATCCAGAAGAAGAGTGGCTACTTATACCAACCTAGATGCTGGCAGTTACAAGCTATTAGTCAAAGGTACAAATAAAGATGGTGTTTGGAGCAACCAAGTTGGTCAAATAATCATCACAGTTGTACCTCCCTGGTGGTTTACGACTTGGGCTAAGATTTTATGGGTAACGAGCGTTTTAGCGATCTTAATAGTTTTCTACCGCAGGCGCATTTATGCCTTGAAGCAGCAATCTCATGTATTATCTATTCAGGTTGAAGAAAGAACCGCGGAATTAGAGATGATGAATAAGAAACTGTTAACTTTGTCTACTGTCGATGATTTGACAGGCCTCAGGAACCGCCGAGACTTTAGAACTAATGCATTACAAGAGTCATCCAGATTTGAACGTGGTGGCGAACCCTTTTGTATCTTACTAATAGATATTGATTATTTTAAACAGGTCAATGATGTAAATGGTCATGCCTGCGGTGATAAAGTACTGATCCAAATGGGGCAATTGATGAAAGGCCAAATTAGGCAACAAGATTTGTTGGCTCGATGGGGTGGAGAAGAATTTATATTGATGATTGTTGGAACCAAAATTGAACAGGGTCAACAAATTGCTGAAAAAAT
>CAZMDX010000522.1:0-4132 GCA_964564805.1 uncultured Pseudoalteromonas sp.
AGGTAATAGCGTTTCCATTTTGATCATAACCTAACGCATCTTTTTCAATATCAAAACGCATCGTACCCGCGATAGCATAAGCCACTACTAATGGTGGTGACGCTAGAAAAGCTTGTTTGGCATAAGGATGGATCCTCCCATCAAAGTTACGATTACCTGATAAGACGGCAGTGGTATATAAATCACGGTCCACTGCTTCCTTTTGAATAGCAGGATCAAGCGCTCCACTCATGCCATTGCAGGTAGTGCATGCATAACCAACAATACCAAAACCTAATTTTTCCATTTCAGGTAATAAACCTGACTCTTCTAGATAATATTTGGCCACTTTTGAACCTGGTGCAAATGATGATTTCACCCACGGTTGTCTTAATAACCCCAATTCATTGGCTTTTTTAGCAATTAACCCTGCTGCCACAACGTTGCGTGGATTACTGGTGTTAGTACAACTAGTAATAGCGGCAATAATGACCGCACCATCGGGCATTTCACCCTCTTTTTGCTCAACAGCGAAAGCAATGCCTTTTGAAACTAAGTCTGCTGTAGCAAGACGGCGAGGAGGGCTAGAGGGTCCCGCCATATTTCGTCCAACAGATGATAAATCAAATTCTAATACTCGGGCGTATTCTGCATCAATTAAGTCATCTGCCCAAAGACCAGTATGTTTAGCATAAGTTTCAACTAGCTCGACTTGCTTTGGCTCGCGACCAGTAATTTTTAAATAATCAATGGTTTGCTTATCAATATAAAACATGCCCGCAGATGCACCGTATTCTGGCGTCATATTTGAAATAGTGGCTCGGTCACCTATAGTTAATTCTGCGGCGCCTTCACCAAAAAACTCAAGGTATGCAGAAACGACTTTTGCATTACGTAAAAACTCAGTGATCGCTAATACAATATCTGTAGCCGTGATACCTGGCTGGCGTTTGCCGCTGAGTCGAACACCAACAATATCAGGCAAACGCATCATTGATGGTCGGCCAAGCATCACTGTTTCAGCCTCTAAGCCTCCTACACCAATGGCGATAACACCTAAAGCATCAACATGGGGAGTATGGCTGTCTGTGCCTACACATGTATCAGGAAACGCTACACCATCTCTCAATTGGATTACAGGTGACATTTTTTCAAGGTTAATTTGGTGCATGATGCCATTACCAGCTGGAATGACATCTACGTTTTTAAAAGCTGTTTTAGTCCATTCAATAAAATGAAATCTATCTTCGTTACGTCTATCTTCTATCGCTCTGTTTTTATCAAAAGCACCTGGATCGTCTCCATCATGTTCGACAGCCAATGAGTGATCTACAATTAATTGGGTCGGCACTACTGGGTTAACTTTAGACGGGTCGCCTCCCTGTTCTGCTATTGCATCACGTAAGCCTGCCAAATCGACAAGAGCGGTTTGCCCCAAAATATCATGACAAACAACACGTGCAGGATACCAAGGGAAGTCTAATTCTTGTTTACGGTAAATAATCTGCTTGAGACAATCAGTGAGTATATCTGGTGCGCATTTGCGCACTAATTGTTCGGCTAATACACGGGATGTGTAAGGTAATTTAGCAAAAGCACCTTGGCTAATAGCTTCAACTGCAGTTCGAGTGTCAAAATAATCGACATTGTTTCCAGCTATTGTGTAACCGGGAAGAGGTTTGCGAAATTCGTAATTCATATTTAGGTCCACAGGATAGATAAGGAAAGTCAGACCGATTATTGTCGGTCTGTAGTTGAGAGGCTTTTAGCGTTGGCTAATAGCCGTTACTTTTCTAGGCTCAGTACCTATATAATCAGCACTTGGACGAATAATACGATTATTTGAACGTTGCTCCATAATGTGAGCAGCCCAACCGGTTAAGCGTGAACAAACAAATATAGGTGTAAATAATTTAGTCGGTATACCCATAAAATGATAAGCCGAGGCATGGAAAAAGTCAGCATTACAGAATAATTTTTTCGAATCCCACATAAATTCTTCACAAGCCACTGAAATATGGTAAAGCGAACTATCGCCAAACTCTTGCCCAAGCTTTTCTGACCATGCTTTAATTATCACGTTACGAGGATCTGATTCACTGTAAATGGCGTGACCAAATCCCATTATTTTTTCTTTACGCTCTAGCATACCAGCCATCTGTACTTTTGCATCGGCAGGCGAATTAAACGTCTGTATCATATCCATTGCTGCTTCATTTGCCCCGCCATGTAAAGGGCCACGAAGTGAACCAATAGCACCTGTTACACAAGAATACATATCAGATAAGGTAGAGGCGCATACACGAGCGGTAAAAGTGGAAGCATTAAATTCATGCTCTGCATATAAAATGAGTGATACATCCATTACTTTTCTGTGAAGGTCAGATGGGTTGTTACCCGTTAATAATTTTAAGAAGTGACCGCCAATCGAATCCTCATCAGTCACACAATTAATTTCAACACCGTCATGACTGTATTTGTACCAAAAACACATGATTGCTGGGAAGACAGCGAGTAACCTATTGGAGGCTCTGTTTTGTTCACCAAAATCGACTTCAGGTTCAAGGTTACCTAAAAAAGAACAACCCGTACGCATTACATCCATCGGATGGGCGTTTGCTGGTATCAGTTTTAACACTTCTTTTAATGCTGGAGGAAGATCACGCTGAGTCATTAACTCTGCTTTATAATCAGACAACTGTGCTTGATTTGGCAATTCGCCATTAAATAATAAATAAGCCACTTCTTCAAACGTTGTGTTGTCAGCTAAATCTGACACATCATAACCACAATAAGTGAGTCCTGATCCTGATTTGCCTACAGTACACAATTTAGTTTGACCCGCGCTTTGACCACGAAGTCCAGCACCACTGAGTTTTTTTTCAGCCATAATTTATTCCACCTTGTATAATTTGAACCCTTGTTTTTCTAAAACTTAAGGGTTCTAGAGTTTATAATTATTCCTAAATGCAGGGTGCATATAATTACTTGTTTTTACCTTCGGTAAATAGTGAGTCAAGTTTCTGCTCATAGGCGTGATAGCCTAAATAGTCATACAATTCCATGCGTGTTTGCATGCTGTCAACCACCGCTTTTTGATCACCATTGGTCAAAATAGATTCATAAACGTTTTCAGCAGCTTTATTCATCGCTCTAAATGCACTGAGTGGATAAAGCACCATATCTGCACCCCACTCACCTAACTCTGATTTATTCCATAGTTCAGTTTGGCCAAATTCTGTAATATTAGCCAAAAGCGGGACATCTAACGCTTCAGAAAATGCTCGATAATGTTCTTCAGTTTTTACCGCTTCAGCAAAAATACCGTCAGCTCCAGCGGCTACGTAAGCCTTAGCCCTTTTAATAGATGCTTCTAAGCCCTCTTGAGCAAAAGAATCTGTGCGGGCCATAATGAAAAAATCAGGATCGGTACGAGCGTCGACTGCGGCCTTGATCCGGTCTACCATCTCGTCAGAAGATACAATCTCTTTATTTGGGCGATGACCACAACGCTTTTGTGCCACTTGATCTTCCATGTGCACCGCAGCAGCACCTGCTTTTTCCATATCACGAATGGTTTTAGCGATATTAAAAGCGCCACCCCATCCTGTATCGATGTCGATTAATAGAGGTAGGTCGCAAGCGGCAGTGATACGTTGAACATCCACTAATACGTCGTTTAAAGAGGTCAAACCTAAATCAGGTAAACCATAAGATGCATTAGCCACACCGCCACCTGATAAATATATAGCCTGATGGCCAATCTGTTTAGCCATCATCGCTGTGTACGCGTTAATAGTGCCAACGATTTGCAACGGTTGATTGTCTTTCAGTGCTTGACGAAAGCGTTGTCCGGGAGTTCTCATAAGGTGTTCATCCGTTTTTCGACGTTTTTGCGTGACGCTGAAATATGCCGACGCATTAGTATTTCAGCAAGTTCACCATCTTGATCTTCAATGGCTTGAATAATGTGATGATGTTCAGAGAATGCTCTTTTAGCTCGGGGACTGGCCATACCAAATTGATAACGATACATCCTAACCAAGTAATATAACTCTTCGCATAGCAGACGTATTAGTAATTTGTTACCGCTGCCCATAACAATACAAAAGTGAAAATCTAAATCGCCTTCTTCTTGAATGTAGGCCTGTCC
>CAZMDX010000523.1:0-6899 GCA_964564805.1 uncultured Pseudoalteromonas sp.
GAATCGGTTAGGTAAGCAATGACACAGCATGAGTACATATTTGTTACAATATCAATTGTAATTGGGTTAGCCATAACACGTCTTTTACACGTTGTGGGTGATTTAATTCGTTATCATAGTCGAGTAAAGTTTCACTGGTCAACAGCAATTTGGGGCTTAAGTGTCATGACATTTATTCTGCAGTTATGGTGGATTGGTTGGGGATTGCGAGATTTTACCGATTGGATATTTTTACACTTCTTGATTCTAATATTCGCATCAATTTGTATCTACGGCGCTGCTGAAATGGCATTGCCCGATCCAGATGATGAGCATTATGATATGTTAATACACAGCCAAGGTTTAGGTCGATTTTCTGCTATGTCCATGTTGGTCTATTTTTTAATTGGCCCGTATGTCAATATTTTTATGTTTGATAACTCAATGGCGTTGTCGATTGTAATACCAGCACTAGGTGTCTTGTTAATGCTTTTAGTGATCACAATTCCGCGCTGGTTTAAAAGCCTTTCTGTCGTGTTTGGCATTTATTCTGTCATCGTTATGTATCTAACCGCTTAATTAATAAAATATACATAAGAGTGAATTTAAGTGAGCTGCGTTCAATTATTGTAAGAAAAAGGAACTGTGTTTTTGATACCTGATATGGAGTGAAAATATAGTAATAAGTTAATTAGCGAACGCAAGAAATAGTGAAGTTAGAGCAATGTATATTTTAAATTTTGAAGCCTTTCTTGTGGCGATCATTTTATTAACGGTGACTCCCGGTATTGATACGGTGCTTGTGATCAAAAACACTAGTCGTTCGGGTGGAAGAGACGGCATGGTGACCAGCCTTGGTATTTGTCTTGGACTGTTCGTGCATGCAACGTTCTCAGCAGTGGGTATTTCGGCAATTTTGCTGCAGTCTGCAGAGCTTTTTTTAGTCATGAAACTGATAGGTGCCGCCTACCTTGTTTGGCTTGGTATCGGAGGCTTAAAAGCCGCATTTAAAAGCCATTCAGGATTGACGATTGATGAGTCTGTGGTCAGGTCGTCTGGTGTTCGTCAATCCCTAAAAGAAGGTTTTTTGTCAAACATGTTAAATCCAAAGACAGCGATTTTTTATCTGGCGTTTCTGCCACAATTTATAGACCCTCAAAACTCACCTTTACTGCAGGCTATGACCATGGCCGGAATACATTTTGTGATTGCGATGATTTGGCAATGCGGGCTCGCTGGGGCTGTTAGCTCCGCTAAACGTGTTTTTGCAAGCCCTTTGGCTTTGAAATGGATGGAAGGCATAACAGGCAGTGTACTAATATTTCTGGGTTCAAAATTATTCCTTGATGAGAAAAATTAATATTTACCAAAACACCCATTATAATTATATCTAAATTTGCAACGATATTTGAATAAACTACGATGGGTGTTTTGTTTATATAGCTAGCCTATATCATGTAGTTTCGTCTAATAATGTGCCTTCATCGTCTTCAATATTAGTGCTATCTGTCAGTAAACTAGAATAAACGCCGTTCATCGCCAATAAATACTGATGATTGCCTTGCTCCACAATTTTACCTTGTTTGAGCACCAAAATTAGATCAGAGTGGCGAATAGTGCTCAGTCGGTGAGCGATTGCGATAACTGTTTTTTCTTCAAACAAACGTCCGATAGCCTTCTGGATTAGACTTTCGGTGATAGAGTCTACCGAGCTGGTGGCTTCATCCAACATCATCACTTGACCTCCTTGAGCCACCGATCGAGCGAATGAGATTAGTTGGGCTTGGCCCGCTGACAAATTACTCCCGCTATTTTTTAACTCAAACTGGTACTGGCTGGGAAGTTCTAAAATAAAGTTGTGTGCATAAACGTATTCCGCGGCGTCGACCACTGCATCGTCATTTATTTTGTCAGCGCCAAGAGAAATATTAAAATGGATATTTTCCTCAAACAGAAACACGTCTTGCTGCATCAGAGAAAACAAGTGCAACATTGAGTCTTTGGGTATGCTTGACAGCTCAATATCATTGAGAAGGATGCTGCCTTCGTAGTCCATGTAGGCTTTGCTCATGATACGAATGATCGTCGACTTGCCTGAGCCAGTTGTGCCCACTAAAGCCAGTTGCTCGCCCTTATTAAGCTTGAAAGACACATCATCCAATACATAAGGGCCAACGCCACCATAACGAAAACGCACATTTTTGAACTCGAGTGTTTCGAAATTAGCGAGTTTGTCCTTTAGCATCTCATCTGGTAAAAGTATTTTTCCTTGTTCTTCAAGTTCTTCAACAAAAAGCTCTTCTATGTGCTCAAAGGCTGCAAAAGAGCGCTGTATCGAGGCAATCTGTGAGGTGAAATCACGTAGCGGCACAAACACCTTTTCCAAGGTATTGATGAAGGCGATCAAAACACCAAGGCTGACAGCTCCCGTAAGCACTTTACCGGAGCCAAACCAAATAATAAGTCCGATAGTGATGGTTGTGATACCGGTTATAATAGAAAATAAAGTGGCATCGTATTTATTGGTTTTTAATTGCGCGCGTAGAAAATCTTCGGTAAAGCCGTGATACTTGGATTCTACTTCTTGCTCGGCGCCATATAGCTGAACTGTTTTGATTCCTAACAAACACTCTTGTAAAAAGCCTGTGCCTTTAGCCAAAGATGAACGCGTGATGGTATACATTTCCCGCAGACGATTACGAACATATTGTGTCAGCATTAACACTGGAGGAAAAACAAGCAAAACCATCAGAGCCAATTGCCAGTTGATAAAAAACATAAAGATCAATACTGCCAAAGTATTGACAGAGTCTTTCACCAAACTCAACACGCCCAGCACAAAAGATTCACCAATAACTTCAAGATCGCTGGTCAGTCGCGACAAAGTAACACCCGTGGGCGTCTTGTCATAATAAGTTCTGGGAAGTTTTAAAATGCGCTGGAACAAGGCCATACGCATATCAAAAACAGCCTTCTGTCCGGTTAAACGCAAAAAATATGTATAGATGGCATCGGCAATGTAATTGAATACAAGTACCACCAACATGATAGCAATCAGCCACATTAGCCCGTCGTACTTACCGGGAGTGAGATGATCATCAATCACTTGAATAATTAGCCAGGGAAATAACAAGTTGGCAGCTACCGATACCGGCATCATAAGCAAGCCAATTACTGCCGTTTTTTTGTAGCGTGATGCATATTTAAAAAAGTGTTTTAAGTGTTGCAGATCAGGAGATTTAATCATGAGGGGGTCTCCGACTCATGCTGTTGTAATTCCCAAGTCTCTCGGTAATAGGATGATGACTCTAGTAGTTGGGTGTGAGTTCCACGAGCAATAATTTCACCGTTTTCTAACACTAGAATTTTGTCCATATATTCTAGAGCGCTGACTCGGTGTGAAACTACCAATAAACTCTGCCCCTGAATACGATTGAATACCCCTTTTAAAATAGTGCGTTCGGTTTCGTAATCTACCGCTGACAACACATTGTCCATAATGATCAGATCGCTGGGTGTGAGCAGGGCTCGAGCGATGCTCAGACGCTGCTTTTGTCCACCTGAAAGCATGATCCCTTTTTCACCCACCAAGGTTTGATCGCCTGCGACAAATCGTTGAATGTCTTCGCTCAATTGGCTCAATCTAAGAACTTGGTCCACGTCGAGATCATCTGTGGTTTGGGCCTGCTGTTTGGCTCCAAATTTAACATTTTCAAAAATCGTATCAGAAAACAGAAATGGATCTTGGGTAATAGTGCGCACATAGCTGCGCCAATCCTGACGAGACATCTGTGTAATATCTTTACCACCCCAAAAAATTTTCCCTGTTGTTAAAGATAAATGATGATTTAAACAATTTACCAAGGTACTTTTACCCGAGCCAATGCTACCTAAAACCCCCACTTTCTCGCCAGCTTTAATGGAAAAACTGAGATTCTTTAGTATCATCTCACTGGGTTTATCTTTGACGCTTGGGTAGCGGTAACTGAGATCCTGCACCAAGAGTGTCGATTTTTGTAAAGATAATTTTTCATCGTCGCTCATTCTTAACATATCAGTACTTCGCACCTCGATGTTGAGAATGCCTTGCACACTATCAATACTGATCATGCCCATTTGATAAACAGTGGCAATTCGCCCTAAGTGCATCAGCGGAAGCGCTAGGAGAACGGAGTAGGACAAAAATGCGGTAATTTCACCAATTGATAATTTTGCTTCTAAAAGATAATAACCGCCTAATCCCAATATCAGTACTTTCATAAAATGGTTAGCATAATCTAGGATAGGCATAAAGAAGGTTTGGATTTTGGCTATTTTCATCGTGCAATCAAAAAGACGAGCATTAACCTGATTTACTTCGTTCGTGACCCATTCACCCATTTGCTGATTTTTAATCAAGTCTATACCCGACAAGTAATTCATCAATTGCTCAGACAAATCCTGCAAACGTATTAGTCGTTGTGCATGTAAGGCTCTTAACTTTCTAAAACCAAACCAGAAAATTATAGAAGCAATAACGATGGGGATCGCAGAGTACATGGTGAGTTCTGGAGAAATTCTCCACATCCAAATTGGTGTTAGAGACAGAGCAAACAAAATATTAAACAGTTGTAGAAAACCAATCCCATAAAAAAGGCGAATGCCACTGAGGTCATTATTAATAATGGATATAAGCTTTCCGGATGCATATTGTTCGTGGAAGGTTGAAGGCAGGCGATTTAAACGATGAAAAATATCATTTTTTAAGGCTGCTTCGGTAATTCGACCAGGGTTTAACGAAAGCATTCTGGAAAGAATACGGATCACCACCATAATCACTGAGAGGGTAATCACCCACTGTACGTTTTCAAGTAAACCTTCTTTTGACTCAGTTGTTGATTCGTTTAGCAAATCTACAGCAAGCTGAATGTATCGAGGAATTTCTACTTGTAGGTAATTCACCACAAAAATACACACAATCGCTAATAAATAAGAATATTTGTTCAACAACAAGTAGTGAATTATGAATTTTGATTTAGTCATTGTTGTCTAAGCCTTCGCTGCAGATCGATGGAAATCGCGCAAGACAGGCGTCGATAATAAGCTGCCTTGGGTCTCCTTCTTTAATTAACTGCTCAAGCAACCATGCAGGCAGACGAATGGGCTGGGTTTTCACACCGGGCTTACGCCCGCAACCGTTGCGCTTGCCGCCGTGGTCACAACAAAGTCCATTGGATTTGATAGTCATTTTATTTGCTTTAAAAAATGGAAGTCAATACTTGATAAGTGTACGCTTTTCAAAGAGTTTTTGATAGTCACAAAAAAGCTATAAATTATTACTAATAAACACGTTATTAGCATTATCGAATAATTCCATTACGATGTGTGTCTCGTTAATTGCTATGTTATGTTAGCTTAGATAAAGGGTATTTGGTTATGGTGAGTTTGATGGGTGATGAAATTGATTAGATATATTTTCGTAGGCATTATTTTTCTACTTTGTGCTGTGGTAACGCTCAGCTGTGCTATGCAAAAAGACAGTCTAGAATATAATCAGTCATCACAGTATGCAAAGGGTGTATTTATTAACGACCCATTACCTGCGCCAAATACTACCACCACTTTTGGTTTCATTAAGCGCTTCTTGTTGGAAGATAAAGTTGATACCGTGCCTGCTCAATCGATCCCACTAAAACTTATTAGTTACCAAGATGTAGTTAATATTGCTCACGACACTCCAGCTGTTTATCGTTTGGGCCATTCTAGTATGTGACTCAAAATATCAGGTAAGGTAATTCTTATCGACCCAATGTTTTCTCAGCGTGCATCTCCCTTTAGTTTTATCGGCCCAAAACGTTTTCATCCAGTACCATTGAATATCGAAGACTTCGCTGAGATAGACGCGGTGATTATTTCTCATGATCATTATGACCACCTAGATAAAGAAACAATCAAAATACTAAGTAGCAAAACAAGACAGTTTTTTGTACCACTTGGTGTAGGTCAGTATTTAACACAGTGGGGCGTCGCTAAAAATAAAATAAATGAGTTAGATTGGTGGCAAGATAGTTATTTGGACGAAATAAAATTCACTGCTACACCTGCTCAGCACTTTTCAGGTCGAGGTTTGTTAGATCGTAACAAAACTCTATGGGCGTCTTGGGTGATAACAACACCGTTCTATAATATTTTTTATAGTGGTGATGGAGGATACTTTGATGGTTTTAAGAAAATAGGTGACGCGCTTGGGCCATTTAATTTAGCCATATTAGAGAACGGAGCGTACGACAAAAACTGGCCATCGGTGCACATGATGCCTGAACAAACTATTCAAGCGCATAAAGAGCTTAATGCTGACGTGTTACTACCCGTTCACAACAGCACTTTTGATTTGGCTTTTCATCCTTGGTTCGACCCATTAACTAAGTTGTCTGTGCTAGCGCTGGAAAATGATATTAATCTTGCTACACCCATTATTGGCGAGCAGTATTTGTTGGATAACAACATGCCTACTGAGCAATGGTGGGAATTTAACTAATTATTTTACTCCTGATTAAATAATTTGCCTTCATGCCTCAGGAAAATATAGGCAAACAAGTTTGTTGCTGACTGAATACGATACCTATTTAAAATTATCAAATGAATTCGTGAATTTAATTAAATTATGGTGAGTCATTTGGTTACCTTTAAAAGTGTAGAGGAAAATGATTATTCATCAATCTTATACAATTTCCACACATTGTTTTAATGATGAAACAGGTCAGGAAAAACCAATACAATACCGAATAATCAATTTGCTTTTATAGCTATAATAAAAAAACAATAACAGTAAAGGACTTAGATTAAGCTCGTTCTAAGTGATATGTTTTGATTTTTTAATTTGATAAGAACATTGACCTAAGCAATGAGCAGGATTTAATTATTACATTCCATTCCATTCC
>CAZMDX010000524.1:0-2975 GCA_964564805.1 uncultured Pseudoalteromonas sp.
CCTTTTTTTTTGTCTAAAAATAAGATGGTAGAAGAGTTGGGGGGGAGATAAGTGGATAGTAGATATTAAGTAGTAGATAGTGAATAGTAGGTAGTAGATAGTAGGTAGTAGATAGTGGATAGTAAGTAGTGGATAGTAAAAGGTGGGAAGATTACACCACTGAGGGGGGTGGGTGATATGTATGGAAAACTCAAGAGGGCAAAAAATAATTAGTGGTTAGGAATTAAAGGTATTGATCACTTTGTGGCAAGCTGAGGCTGATGTGCTGAATATCCACTAAATTATCTAATTTCCTTTACATATATTTGTCTATTTCATGTTTGTGCGCAGTTCTTGTGGTCCTTTGTGGTTTGACGCTTTTGTCCTTAAATTTTTTTTAGATTTTCTATCAATAGAACTTAATCTATCGATAGCAGTGCAGTTTTAGTTTTATATTTATTAGTTGCCCTTCTTTTTATGGGTAATTCTGGGTAATGTAACTTTATATTGAATGCTATATTTTATTACTGAGAACAATTGTTATGCGAGTAATCTTACTCTGTCTTTTACTTATCCCTGCTTTGTCTTTCGCTACCGACTCGATTAAACAAACGAGTGTTGCGGATTTCACTAAAGGCATGTCGCAGCAAATTGGCTTTTTCGATTTTTATTACCAAATCGAACAAGATAAAGTGTTCCTCAAAATTGACCAGTTTGATCAGCCTTTTCTATTTCAAAGTAGTATGCCTCAGGGTATTGGCTCGAATGATATTGGTTTAGATCGCGGGCAGCTTGGTGATACCCGACTGGTTAAATTTGAGCGTTTTGGTAATAAAGTACTGCTTAAACAATTAAATACACAATATCGTGCTAGTTCATCGAACCTTGCTGAACAAGCAAGTATTGATGAGGCGTTTGCCGATTCTGTGATTGCAGGTTTCCCTGTTGTGGCTGCGGACGATAATTCAGTTGTGATCGACTACACAGATTTTTTATTATCTGATATTCATCAAATTTCCCAACGTTTATCAGGCACTGAACAAGGTAGTTATCATGTTGACCCAAAGCGAAGTGGGGTGTATTTAGACCGTAGTAAAGCATTTCCTGATAACACTGAATTAGAAGCTTTAGTGACTTTTGGTGGTTCTAAGCCCGGGCAGTATGTCAATCAGGTTACTCCTGATCCTATTAGTATTTCTGTGCATCTGCATCACTCACTGGTGAAGTTACCTGATACCGATTATCAGCCCAGAAAATTTGTACCTTTTTCTGGTTTTTGGTCAGTTGGTTATCAAGATTATTCAGTGGCGATCGAAGATAATATGACAAAACAGTTTATTCCTCGCCACCGTTTGCATAAAAAGCAGCCTAACTCAAAGATGAGTGAAGCGATTGAACCCATTATTTATTACCTTGACCCGGGTATACCCGAACCTGTGATGAGTGCGCTAAGAGATGGTGCGTTATGGTGGGATCAAGCGTTTAGTGCCATTGGTTATAAACATGCTTTTCAAGTTAAAGTGTTGCCAGAAGATGCGGATCCTATGGATGTACGTTACAACGTTATTCAGTGGGTGCATCGAGCTACACGTGGCTGGTCTTATGGTTCGTCTGTGATCGATCCTCGAAGCGGTGAAATCATCAAGGGACATGTGACTTTGGGTTCACTGCGAGTCAAGCAGGATTATCTAATTGCCTTGGGTTTGACCAGTCCATTTAGTGCCGATGGTGTAGATAGTACCTCTGATGATCAAGTAGACATATCTAAACAAAAAATGATGGCGCTTGCACGTATTCGTCAGTTGTCTGCGCACGAAGTAGGGCACACTATTGGTATTGCTCATAACTTTGCCGCCAGCGAATATGGCCGAGAGTCAGTGATGGATTACCCTCATCCTTTGGTAAGTGTCGAGGATGGTAAGATTAGCCTAGATAATGCTTACGATGTGGGCATGGGAGAGTGGGATAAATATGTGGTGGCTTATGGCTATCAAGTTTATCCCGATGCTAATAGTGAACAGCAGGGATTAAAACGCTTGGTGGTTGATGCTAGAGCTAAAGGTTTAAGATATCAATCTGACCCTGATTCTCGTCAGTCAAATGCTGCTAATGCAGAGGGACACCTTTGGGACAATGGTGCTGATCCAGTCGCTGAGTTAAGCCGGATCGCCGAAGTACGTGATGTTGCTATGGCTAACTTTGGTATTAAGACAATTAAAACAGGTGCTACCTTGTCTTCATTGGAAGAAACCTTTGCGCCTATTTATTTGTTACATCGTTATCAATTAGATGCAGTGGCTAAGTTAATCGGTGGTGTGAGTTACGAGTATGAGTCAAAAGGCGATTATTTAACGGCTAAAGGTGTCAAGGTTGTTTCTGGCGAGCGGCAAAAAGCTGCGATAGATGCGATGCTAAAAACCTTACACAGTGATTTTTTGAGTATTCCTTTGAGATTGACTCAATTGATCACACCTAAAGCTTATGGTGAAAGTCGCAATCGCGAAAGTTTTAAAGGTCGAACTGGGCATACGTTTGATCCCCTCAGTGCAGCAGAGTCTGCGGCTGGGTATAGTCTTAGTCTGTTATTAAAAGCGGAGCGTTTGAATCGTGTTTCACAACAAAAACACCAGTCGAAAGATGCACCTGATTTGGAAAGTTTATTAACCTCATTGTTCAAACATACCATAAAAAGTAAGGTTTCTAAGGATAAAACCCTGCTTAGTCAACGGGTCAATTATTTAGTGTTAGATCAAGTGGTAAAAGCACTTCATCAGGAAAATTTGGCACCTGAAGTCCGTGGCGAGATTGAATTACAATTGATTGAGTTACATCGCTGGTTAAAAATTAAAAGTCGCAGTTCTCACAGCGCAGTGATGGCTCGACAGTTGGAACAATATTGGCGCTTAGGTAAATGGGTTTCACATTTTAAATTAAAGCCTTTACCTCCTGGTTCGCCTATTTAGGGGGTTAATTCAAACCTAGGTTACTAATATGGA
>CAZMDX010000525.1:0-2721 GCA_964564805.1 uncultured Pseudoalteromonas sp.
GTGACATCGACGACACTACCTATGCTATGCAAGCCGATTGGTTCTAAATCAACATTTAAGACATACAAGGAATAACTATGAGCACTGTTAATAGACAAAATGTACAAGCACAAGTTGGCATCCAATTGGAACCTACTCCGTGGCACACTGTGACGCAAGAGCAAATTAATCAGTTTGCTGATTGCACTTTAGATCACCAGTTTATTCATATAAATCCAGAAGCCGCGGCTAAAACTCCTTTTGGCGGCACCATCGCCCACGGATTTTTGACCTTGTCTATGTTGTCACATTTTTCTGAAAGTTTTGGATTTGTGATTGAAGGCGCTTATATGGGCGTTAACTATGGTTTTGATTCTGTTCGTTTTATTGCCCCAGTAAGAGAGGGCAAACGTATCCGTGCCCACGCCAAAACATTAGAAGTGGTAGAAAAAAATCCAGGTCAGTTTATGTCTAAAACTGAAGTGACCTTAGAAATTGAAGGCGAAGAAAAACCAGCCCTAAAAGCGGTTTGGATTGGCATGCAGATGGTCAAATAAGGCCGTAATCTAATATATTTATGTGGAGTGTGTTATGACAATCAGTTTTGCAGGTCAGGTTGCCATTGTTACAGGTGCAGGAAACGGCTTAGGAAAATCACACGCATTGGAGCTTGCCAAACGCGGTGCCAAGGTGGTGATTAATGATTTAGGCGGCGCTATGGACGGATCTGGCTCTTCTTCTGACGCAGCCAAAGCCGTTGTTGCTGAAATTGAAGCCATGGGTGGCATAGCCACTTCCCACGGTGCCAACGTTGCCAACTTCGACGAAGTCCAAGACATGGTTAAGCAAACTATGGATAAGTGGGGGCGTGTTGATATCTTGATCAATAACGCGGGTATCCTGCGTGATAAAAGCTTCACTAAGATGACCATTGAAGAATTTAAGTTGGTAATAGATGTTCACTTGATGGGATCTGTGAACTGTTCTAAAGCGGTTTGGGATATTATGCGCAAGCAAAATTATGGTCGTATCGTAATGACAACCTCATCTTCAGGTATGTACGGTAATTTTGGGCAGTCTAACTATGGCGCCGCTAAAATGGCCGTCGTTGGCTTGATGAATACCTTGGTTATTGAAGGTAGGAAAAACAATATACACGTTAATTGTTTAGCCCCAACTGCCGGTACTCGTATGTTGGAAGGTTTGGTTCCTCAGGAAGTCATGGATACCCTAACGCCATCTTCTGTGACAGCTGGTGCTCTGACCCTGTGTCATAAAGATTCACCAACCCGTTTGATTTTGTGTGCTGGTGGCGGTGGTTATGCGTCGACTCATGTGTTTGAAACAGATGGTATTTTTCTGCCGGTTGAAGAGCAGACTGTTGACAATGTTGTTGCCCATTACGATCAAATTTTGGATACCACTGATCAACTTGAATTTCAGCAAGGTTCCAAACAGACAGAAAAGTTTATGACTAAAGCAATGGCTTACATGCAATCGCTCACAGGAGAAAAATAATAAAAGAAGCTGCTACGGTATCTGTAGCACGCACTCTCATTGGCAAGGCCTATCGCAACATCTTTAACAACTTTGAAGCACCAAGGTCGTTATCGCCGATGATGCATGTGCAGGTATCGAACCGGCTAAATTTATAAAGACACCCAAATAATAAAGTACCCAATCACAATGTAATCAACAAACATCATGTGGTTGGTACCCGTCTTTTTTCATAATTTAAGTGTGGTATTCGGGCATATTTGGTGTTGAGGAAGTCTATGGCTATGGTCGATGTCGCCTATTTTATCATTTCGAATACATCGACCTGTTGAATCATCTAACTTACCATAACTGATCAAGCTGTAAGCGATGTTTTTAGGTTTGTTTTGTCTTTGATTGCCCATAAGTTGCATGAGTTTTTGGTTGCTTCCCTTTGATGACAAAGTGATTACATTGTTAAATACTGATGTGTTTTGATGTTTCTAACACAATGTTCGTCGGCTCGAATAGGACCCAAGTCTACATGGGCCATATGCGGTAGCCGCGGCATCAATCAAAAGTACTGAAGGTAAAAATAACAAACGCCCTTCCACCCAACCTCGGCGATGTTCGCTATTGTGCCCAGTAAATTGATCCTCAGCGAGGATACCGCACCACATAAAATGAACAAAGAATAAAGAACACACCGAGTAACACAGTGGTAATGGGAAGTGTTGAATGAACTAATTGGTTTTACTTAACTAAGGCGCAACAGGCCATCCGTGGTCGTATAATGCCTTTAAAGCTCAACCCATGAACGTTTTTTAATATCTATCTTAAACATAACGACTTTAAAGCTAGAGGAACGGCTCAAAAATGACATACATACGTAAGTCAGTTCTAACACAAGGTGTCGTTAAAGATGGGTAATAAGAGAAATGGAGCACACATCGATTGTAATGTCACAAAACACTGTAAAATAGATAGACCCACAAACATTATACGTGGACAAAACTAAATATTTATTTGAAACGGACTGGGGAGACAATATATGGTTCAGTATCGCGCTATAGAGTACTGGAACTCAATTAAAATGGTGCCCGGGGCCGGACTTGAACCGGCACGTCCTTACGAACGAGGGATTTTAAATCCCTTGTGTCTACCAATTTCACCACCCGGGCAACGGGGGTACTTGTAAGAATACAAGCTGGTATTGATAAGATATTTGGAGGCGGAACCCGGAGTCGAACCGAGATACACGGATTT
>CAZMDX010000526.1:0-3892 GCA_964564805.1 uncultured Pseudoalteromonas sp.
ATCGGTTTTCACTCAGCACAAAACCAAAAATCATGACTAAAATTATTGCGATTAAATAAAACCCAGTCCAACCCAACCCAGTCCAACCCAACATCATAATGCATACTCTTTACTCTTTACTCGTCCACACCAACACTTATAGAAAAGATAAACAAAATAATTTTACTGTAAATTGTGGTTACGGGTGCGCCTGATGCTTGAGGATCGAGGTTGATTAAAATAGCTTATTTACCATTTTTGCCCATGGACTTTGAATGTAAAATCACTGTTGGGATCACTTCGTAAAATGTGGATTAAGAGGTATAAGTGATTACGAATAGCTGACTTAATTTGTTATAAGTTGGCGTCAAAAACGAGCAGATACGATACTTCGTATTGTATTCTCATCCACTTTTTTACTTACTGTTTAGATATAAAACGACATGGCAGTTTGTCCATTGTGGGTAGGGCAGCAATAACCACGTTCAAAGTAAAAAGAACAGTTACAACGGATGTTAAACAAAAATGAATGATGTCCAAACAAGTGTGCCAACATACTTTTAAACCGACTACCTAGTATTTATTTAACGCTTGAGATAAAAATAAAAAGGGGCATTACTAATTTAAGTGAGTTTTGTTTTGGATCAATTGGTAACAGCCCCTTACATTACGGATTTTGAACGGTAAAGTCAGATATGACCTTATTTACTTGGGTCATTGCTGCGGTGACGCTATGCTATTTTGTCAATGTATAGAACTGTGAGATGTAACTTCCACCTTTGATATTCGCTATGAGTCGAAGCTTGTAACGTTGCCCTGAACTACCTATGAGTTTTCTCAAATTGGTTTCGGCATGCCAGTAATAGGGGCTTTGTACCATGCCTAATGGATATGCAGTTGAATTGTTATATTTATCAACTAGAAATATTGTTGCGCTGTCTAGGGGAAAAGTTGAGTTGATGGTTGTTAAGTTGTTTTTATCAAATACATTCACTTCAAAATCGCCAGCTTTTAAAACACATAGTTGATTGATAACGTCACAATTTTCAATTGGTACTAACTGGATCACTTTCTCTTTTTCAGCCTGATCTTCTTCATAATAATCGGCAGCAATAAACCCAATTATGGCTAAAAATGGTGCCACCATAAATGCAGTTCTTGTATGTTTATTCATTTTTCATTCTTCTTTAGGGCTTTAATTTTTTAATCATCACATATCAAAAAATGGCGGTGACACTTAATTATGTAGATTTACGTTGACTGATTTTTACACAATAGACTGAAAATAAAGATTAAAGAGCAGCTCTTTAATCTTTATTTTTCAATATTTAATTTTTATTGTCCAATGGGTTCAATGGGCCATACTCGCCAAATCATGTTAATAACTCTTTTTTTAAAAGGCGGTCTATGCCTAGTGATCGCTGACTACAGAAGTGCCACCAGGTCTACGCATATTTTCAACTAAATCTTGAATATGCTTAGGCGCGGGCCCTGTCAACTGTAGCACTATAAAAGCGACACCAAAGTTTACTAATGCACCGACTACACCAAACGCATTAGGAGAAATACCGAAGAACCAGTTTGGCCCCATATCTCCTAAGAATGATGTACCTGGAATAAACATAATGCCTTTGTGTTGAAACACATAAAGCATGGTGACGCCGATACCAAAACACATCCCTGCAATGGCCGCTGTGCCACTCATTTTTTTAGAGAAAATCCCCATCATTAGTGCAGGAAATATTGATGACGCAGCCAAACCAAAGGCTAACGCCACCGTACCTGCAGCAAATCCAGGCGGATTAAGGCCAAGGTAACCCGATACCAAAATAGCAAGTGTCATAACAATTCGTCCCGTTAGTAACTCATTTTTTTCAGACAAGTTTGGTGTTAATACACCTTTCATTAAATCATGGGAAATTGAAGATGATATTGCAAGTAGTAAACCTGCTGCTGTTGACAACGCAGCCGCCAAGCCACCGGCAGCCACCAATGCAATTACCCAGTTAGGTAAGTTAGCGATAGCCGGGTTGGCTAATACCATAATATCATTATCAACTCTCACCATTTCATTGGTTGCTTTGTCAGCTGAATATTGAATTTTTCCATCACTATTTTTATCTTCAAACTCCAATAAGCCAGTTTTTTCCCAGTCTTTAAACCATTGAGGTCGCTCTGAATATTCTAAATGTTGGCCAGCAGTGGGTTCGATTGTACTCATCAAATTAAGACGAGCCATTGCACCAACTGCGGGGGCAACGGTATAGAGCAACGAGATAAAAACTAATGCATACCCAGCTGAAGAACGGGCTGCTTTTGCAGAAGGAACCGTAAAGAAGCGCATGATAACGTGTGGTAAACCAGCCGTACCTATCATGAGTGACATAGTGTAGGCAAACATATCCAATGAGCCATTCATATTATTTGTGGTGTATTCTTTAAAGCCTAATTCAGTTACCACTTGGTCTAACTTATCAAGTAAGAACACACCGCTACCATCAGCCAATGTAGAGCCTAATCCAAGTTGTGGAATGGGATTGCCAGTTAATTGGAGAGAGATAAAAACGGCAGGAATGGTGTAGGCAAATATCATGACAACATATTGAGCTATTTGCGTATACGTGATCCCCTTCATTCCGCCTAGGACAGCGTAGAACCAAACAACCGCCATACCGATAGCCAAGCCTAACCCGTAGTCCACTTCTAAGAAGCGCGAAAATGCCACACCCACACCTTTCATTTGACCGATAATATACGTTAATGATGCAATGATTAAACATATGACTGCCACAATTCGAGCTGTTTTGGAGTAATAACGATCAGCAATAAATTCAGGAACAGTGAACTTACCGTGTTTACGCATATAGGGTGCTAACAACATGGCTAACAATACATAACCACCTGTCCATCCCATTAAAAATACAGAACCGCCGTAGCCTAAAAAGGCAATTAAACCAGCCATTGAAATGAATGACGCTGCACTCATCCAATCAGCCCCAATTGCCATGCCGTTTTGGATAGGGGTAATACCACCGCCTGCCACATAAAAGTCACTAGTTGATGCAGCACGAGCCCACCATGCTATGGCAAAATATATGGCGAAAGTGCCAAAGACAGCAATGTAGGTATATAGCGTTAACTCGTCCATTATGACCCATCCTCAGACTCGTATTTTTTATCAAGTTTGTTCATTTTATGGCTGTACCAAAAAATTAACCCAACAAAAGTATAAATTGAACCCTGCTGAGCAAACCAGAATCCAAGCTTATATCCACCGAGTCGAAACTCGTTTAGTGGTTCAACTAATAACAAGCCAAAGCCAAAGGATACGATAAACCAAATGATTAGACATATTGCTATCAAGCGCAGGTTTTCCTGCCAATATGTTGTCTTTTTTTCCACATTACTCTCCTAGCACTGCATGCTATTTAATTTATTTTATACGCTGCTTTTTATTGTAATAACGCCATCTTCGAGGAAAATTTTGAATATAGATATGCTGTTAAGTATCTTTGTAACAAATTTGAAATTAACTTTTAACAATTTACATACAACTTTGGGTGTCTACAACACTACCAAGCTTTTTTTGTATCAGATACACCCACTTGGTCGAATATCAGTATTTAACGATGACTTAATGGCTACGTCATCCCAAATCAAGGTCATTAAAAATAAAACGTAAGCTTAAGGCGTTTGGAATAGAGCTGAAAATTAGAGAGGGATCCTTGAAAGAGGACATCAATGCTTTGTTATGTGGCAATAAAACAGCAAGCTATAACAAGCTAGTCATCAGCAAAAGCATACTGTAATTTTCCGTTTGATGTTTTTGTTATGTGTTTATTATCTTAAGTTGACGTATTACTTTTGGAGCTTCTAATTTTTAAGTTATGACGTTATAAAATTATAAAATTAT
>CAZMDX010000527.1:0-2822 GCA_964564805.1 uncultured Pseudoalteromonas sp.
TGAGTTTGCTGCTAACTCCTAGGTTACAAAAGCAACGTAATGATTAACACAACCCAAGTAATGTAAAAATTCATCGGATTTATTGACCTTATTCACATGCATCATTAACCATAAAATAGAAAGGTAAGTTATGACTAAAATCGTATTCTTAGACCGTGATACCCTTGGACCCAGTGTTAAGATAAACAAACCTGGCTGTGAGCATGAGTGGTCGCAGTACCTTCGGACACCAGTAGAAACGGTTATCGAGCGTACTAAGGATGCTGATATTATCATCACCAATAAAGTACCTTTACGCAGTGACGTACTTGAACAACTCCCCAAGCTTAGACTGATCGTGGTTGCCGCAACAGGTTACGATGTTATCGATTTGAACTGTTGCCGAGCAAAAGGAATTTTAGTATCTAACGTGCAAAATTATGCCATTACTACGGTGCCAGAACATGTTTTATGTTTGATTTTTGCGTTACGCCGTTCGCTAATTGGCTATCGCCAAGACGTTATCGATGGTGAGTGGCAACACGCCAAACAATTTTGTTTTTTTAACCACCCTATTAAAAATCTGGCTGGTTCGACACTTGGTATTATCGGTCGTGGTTCATTAGGGAGCGCTCTAGGAAAGTTGGCCGAAGCTTTAGGTATAAAAGTAATTTATAGTGCACGAAAAGGGGCGAGAGAGGTACCAGAAGGTTATGTGTCTTTTAACGAACTGTTAGAGCAGTCTGATATCATCAGTTTGCATTGCCCGCTAAATGAGCAGACACAAAACCTCTTATCTTATCCTGAATTTGAGGGTATGAGCCGCCAACCTCTGCTTATTAATACGGGCCGTGGTGGTCTTGCTAATGAATCAGATGTGGTCAAAGCCTTAAATGCAGGGCTTATTTCTGGTATCGGTTTTGATTGTTTAACAAGCGAACCTATTAGTGATGATCACCCCTTCCATCAAATAATCGGTCGTCCCAATGTGATATTAACGCCGCATGTAGCTTGGGCAAGTGAAGAGGCGATGCAAATTCTATGGGACCAAGTGATCTTACATATAGATAATTACCAGAAAGGTGAGCCAAGTAATGTGCTTAATTAAGCTAATAGAAAAAAGAAACTTGTACAAATTGATTAGTCGTAAGAACAAGGCCTTTGAACCATCAATTTTATCAAACCGTCACTTTAAAAGATGAGTCACGGCTTATAACGTATGCTTTATAGTGAACAAAAAACACTCTAAGACGACTATAAAACCAAATTATTTAGCAGACAGATCCTATGAATTCTGTGTTTTTAGAGTAGTTCAGTGTGCGTTTTATTGTTCCTAAAGCCCTGACGGTCATTAATGTCTGTTATTTTTAAATTGAGGTAACAAATTGATGGCAAATTTTTATTCCGATACAAATAATTGTGCATCGTGTTCCATATGGGAATCGATACTGCAAATACTTCTTGGTGATGAACATTACGATGAGGTTTCGTGTGCAGTCGAATTATGGGACAACGTGACTGATATGACGTAAAAACGAATGTTATTTGAAGGTGAAAGGGATACATGTCGATGTATTTATGAGTTACCGCTTTAAACTTCAACCCTATAAATAGCGGGTCTATACGCATTTAATAATAGCTGTGCCAACAAAGGATAACATTAGACAATGGGCGTTGAGCAGCGATTCACCTCGTGCTTGATCTGCATAATTGTGATTAGCCAGACATACTGTTCGGTGTGTCTGGCTAAGCAGATCTTTCAACTAACAAGTGATCACATGGATGAGTAAAAATTGTGAAACACCTGTAAGCTTTTAGCTTAGTCACCCTTTAAAACATGTCGAAGCATATCCACAACAAATTATTGAATGAGCCAAGGGCAATGTCTCTATTACCACAGATTGATCCTTTGATGCCGCAGAATACAAAGATGTTATATACCCTAAAGTTGAATGTAATAATAATTACATCCTTTCAGATTAGTTATGGCCTCATGAGCTAAACTCATCAGTGATGAAATACTGATAGCAGCCAGTAATACATTCGCGGATGTTGAGGCAAAAGGATTGTTACTTTTACGTTTGACGGGATCGGCAAACTTTTATGTAAATTTGCAGCTGTAGTTTCAAAAATCGTAATGAAGCAAGATCTTGTTTTGAACCTTTCAGACGATATTTTATGAGTGAAAATAGAAAGTGATTTTTGGAAGCCGGCATACTGTCCCTATAAACGAGTTATAATGTCATTTAATATTCTGATAACACTAATATGTGTCATTAGCATATTGCTTGTTGACTGAAACTTTCATTTTTTTTAATGCGGCGGGACAAGGAAGTAAATAAATTTTAAACGGTTTAACCTTATGGTTAGTTTACCAATTATTTAGCGTAATTTTGTCTCATAATTTCATTCGAAAAAAAACGGTATCGTCAGTATATTTTTATCATCAATACTTTGTCATTTATCAATGTTACTTATACTTGCCGGTGTTGGCTTAATCATTTACTTGAGTTGCCAGAGGCAAATATGGTTGTCAGTATTCACTCGCTATTTCTTATAGACTTAATCGATATTTATACCACGACAGCTAGCGTTACCATCTTATTATCACAAAAAGTGGTAACGCTGTTTAGGCATTTAATTGGGGACAGCGTTTTATTGACCTGATAGGTATTAGCTTGTGTTTACCTTGATAGTGTCGAATGTATTTTATTGTCATTGCCAAACGAATTTATGGCCTTGGCATGCAGATTAACTATTAAAGCTGAAATACTAAAATTTACATATACTTGACTACTTGCGACCTGTTTTGGTCAATGTGCAGATCAGATACTCAGATTTCC
>CAZMDX010000528.1:0-11278 GCA_964564805.1 uncultured Pseudoalteromonas sp.
TGACCAATTTTATTAATGATGAGTGACTTATCTTGCTTAAGAGTACCTTCTTCATCAAATGCATCCTCTTCAAAAAAACACCGAACTTTATCGCCTGAAGATAAAAAATAATTGTCACGAGTTTTACTATGATCTTCGGTAGAAAACACTGCTCGAGTAGAGTTGGGATCAAAATCAGCAACAATTTCGCTCGCCGAATTTTTCAGCAAATCCATTTGCTCGTCACAAAAACACTGTTCAAGTACTAAATATCCATTTTTTTGATAAAATTTTGTTTGTTCTGTTGTAAGCATTTAAGTGTCTCAGGCATCTTGGAAAAAGGGGGTTAATAATCCAAGCAAGATGGCTTATATAACATAAAATTTCAAGTAACTTTGTAGTCAGCCTTTTGTGAACATTCTACACAACTTCAATTAAAACTAACCGGTACACCACAAACGACTCTATCGAAAGATGAACATGTAAAGTATTACTGGAGGATTTTTAGTAACCCGTTTGCAAACAAATCAGCTGATTAGCCATACAGCAGTATAATGATGTAAAACATCAACTTTAGTGCCAAACAAGACTTGTAAGAGTCGTTTTACCCAGAGTAAAGAAGTTCACTAAAAATTTGTGCTTTTAACTAAAACTTTGTAGATTATTTATTGCTAATTTTCAGTAAAAAGAAATATAACCATAGTTATCAATTAGTTGCATATGTGGCATATGTTCTGCTTATGGTACTGACAAAAATGAGCTCTTCTAACTCGTCACCCACTAAGGATAACTATGACACTTTCTAAATTACTCACAGCGACACTTCTCATCGTATTAATATTAAGCACAACAGGCTGTATCATTCATGTTGGCGGTCAAGATAATCATGACGACAACAAAAATGACTACAGTAGCGTATTTGGTGGTGTCGATGTTTCAGAAAACAAACAAGTCGGTGACCTTTCTTCAGTCAACGGTAATATCACCATCCAAAATAACGTTAGCACTCGTGATGTTAACGCTGTAAATGGTAATATCGAAATAGGCAATAATGTTCAGGTAGATGATTTATCGACCATCAATGGAGACATTCAAGCACAAACCTATTTGTCAGTAAAACGTGACATTAGCACGGTCAATGGCAACATTACTCTTGGTACCGACTCGATGGTGGGTGAAGATATTACAACGGTTAACGGAGACATTTCCTTAACCCAGACCCTTGTAAGTGATGATATCAAGACCAAAAATGGTAGTATTACCCTTGCCAAAGGTTCAATTGTTGAGGGAGATATAGAGTTTGAATCTTTAAATGATGGTGGTTGGTGGAGTGACACGTCACTTGAACATAACCCGCCAACCTTAACAATTGACGGATCATCAGATGTAAAAGGAAAGATAATTTTACGCCAAATCGTCGTTTTAAACATCGAAAACCCATCATTATTGGCAAAAGTCGAGCGTGATTATCGTCATCAAGAATAGTGACCCATCACCATAAAATATCTTAATTATTTAAAATAACAGTTGTCCTTCAAATCTCATTCAGCCGAGCAATTTTGCCGCTTAACAAGTAAGATTTTGGGCAATCTGCACTTTATTAGCATATTACTAGCACATAACTAAAATTTTTCTATACTCATATACTGTAATTCTGAATGAGTTTCTTTTCATGAGACGGACAATATGAAAATTCTTCACAACTTAATACAACTTAGCAGCATATTTGTGCTGTTTGGTTGTTCACCGCCCAATCCCTTTGCCCCAAAAAATGAGGTATCCATTGATAAAGCCGCCATATCTGTAAAAGCAGGCGCTCCTTTATTTGAAGGCATGGGGCAGCATCAACATATCATCACAACGAGTGTTCCTGCTGCTCAACTATATTTTGATCAAGGTTTAGTGCTGGCTTTCGGTTTTAATCATGCAGAAGCGATACGTTCCTTTCAGGCCGCGCAACGCCTTGACCCTGAATGTGCGATGTGTTTTTGGGGAGAGGCTTTAGCCACTGGGCCTAATATTAATGTGACCAGCAATGGTAAAGCGGTGATGTCCAGCGGTGAACGAAAGTCAGCCTATGCAGCTTTACTTCAAGCCCTAGATCTGGGGTCTAAGGTGTCTAGAGCTGAACAAGATTATATTGATGCGTTAGCTACTCGTTATGATGGCAACCCAGAATCTGACAGAACTTCACTTGATATTGCTTATGCAAATGCAATGCGGGAACTAACCCAAAAATATCCAGCTGACGACGACGCGGCAGCATTATTTTCCGAAGCCTTAATGAATACCATGCCTTGGGATTATTGGTTAGACGCAGAACATCCAAAACCTGCGACCCAAGAGGTAATTGATACCCTAGAAAAAATTATGGCTCGACAACCTAAACATCCATTAGCTTTGCATCTGTATATTCATGCAGTCGAGGCATCGACTCGCCCTGGTCGCGCAGAAGTTGCTGCCGATACTTTAGCCAATTTAGTGCCCGCATCAGGGCATTTGGTCCATATGCCCGCACACATATATTGGCGTGTAGGCCGTTATAATGATGCGGTTCAGGCTAATATTCAAGCAGCCTCAGTTGATGAGGAGTATATCGCCCAGTGTAACGCACAAGGTTTTTACCCTGCACTTTATTACCCCCACAACATCCATTTTTTATGGGCCGCATCAAGTATGATGGGAAACAGTAAGCTAGCGATTGAGTCGGCACGCAAGGTGGCTCTGAATGTAAGGCTAGAAATGATCGAACAATTTCCCGCTGTTGAATTTTTCAAAACGATTCCCATCTTAGCCCTTACCCAATTTGGCCATTGGGATGAAATATTGGCAGAGCCGATGCCACCGGCAAAACATCAATACTCAAATGCTATTCAGCACTATGCTCGTGGTATTGCACTATTGCGTAAAAATGATGTAATAGCCGCACAAACCGAACTTAACGCCCTACAACCTTTAATGAACACAGACATAATTCACACATTAGACGGCTCGGACTACCCAGCAAGTGTGCTGTTATCGATAGCTGAGCATTTACTTGTTGGAGAAATAGCACTGTATGAAGGGAAAAGTGCAGAAGCGATTAGTCATTTTACACAAGCAGTAACAGAACAGGACACACTGCCTTATACAGAGCCACCATTTTGGTATTACCCAACACGCCAATCTTTGGGACAAGCACTAATTCAAGCTAAAAAATTTGCTGATGCCGAGCAAGTTTACCGCAAAGATCTTCAAGCCTATCCAAAAAATGGATGGTCGATGTTCGGTTTAATTCAAAGTTTACACGCACAAAACAAACAACAAGAGGCTGATGAAGTGCAAAAAACATTTAACATAGTATGGAAGATGGCAGATATTAAACTTGAAGCATCGCGTATGTAGTGAAGTCAAGTCCACAGTAAAAAAGTTAAACGGCAACATCAGCAACTAGGATAATATTCAGCCAATTTTAATCCAGATATGCAAAGATCATGAAGAATGTATCAACTAAAAGTTTAAGAAAATGCTGTTTTTTTACGCTATTTTGGGCTTTTATTGTGCTTTTTTTGCAGATGTTTTTACGTCTTTTCGTGCATTTATAATTACCCTCGCTTTCCCAATTTACTTAACCAATGTGTTCTGTGAGCCACATACTTTTAAGTAACATTATAAAAAAAGTTAAACATAGAAAGTAATTTTCTATAACCACTTTAGCTCGTAACATCATAATATACATAGTATTTTTTAAAATAAAATACATGCGAGGTATAATTATCTGTGCTAAATTATTTATCACTTCTAATTATTTTGGTTAAACTTCATGGCATCCGGCACTCATCAATATCAGCAAGACTCTCGCAATAACAATATTTTAATTAATATCAATGGGGATCTATTTCCTCGAAGTGAGGCCAAGATATCGGTGTTTGATAGTGGATTTATATTGGGTGACGGCGTGTGGGAAGGTATTCGTTTACACAATGGTCGCTTCGCTTTTATCAAGCAGCATATGCGTAGACTTTATGATGGGGCTAAAGCTTTAGATATGGACATTGGGCTATCAGCAGATCAATTAGTTGAGCGGATTAGACATACTTGTGATGCTAACCATATGTCTGATGGAGTGCACATTCGATTAATGGTGACCAGAGGCATCAAAAGCACGCCTTACCAAGATCCTAGAGTGACCACGTCTGCTGCTACGATTGTGATTATTGCGGAACATAAATCAGCCACTGAGCAGTTAGATAATCAAGGGGTGTCACTTTTTACCAGCCACGTTAGGAGAGGTTACCCAGATGTACAAGACCCAAAGCTTAACACGCACTCAAAATTAAACTGTATTTTGGCCTGTATTCAAGCGACCAAAGCCCATGCAGACGAAGCATTGATGCTTGACCCTCATGGTTTTGTGGCAACCTGTAATTCTACGCACTTTTTTATCGCAAGAGATGATGAGGTATGGACCTCTTCTGGGGATTTTTGTTTAGACGGGATCACTCGGCGGAATGTCATTGACCTGTGCAAAAATAACGATATTAAAGTATTTGAACGCAACTTCTCCCTTGCTGATGTGTATGCGGCAGATGAGGCGTTTATTACTGGTACTTTTGCTGGTTTGTCTGCTGTTGCTCACGTCGATGGGCGTGCCATAGGCTCCGGAAAAAAACCTGTATTAGCGCGACTTCAACAACTATATATTCAGTTAATCGAAACTGAAACCCAAGGTAATGAGTTGTGACCCGTAGAATTGCAATGTGGTCTGGGCCACGTAATATTTCTACGGCAATGATGCGTAGTTGGGAAAATCGTAGTGACACTGGAGTAGTTGATGAACCATTTTATGCATTTTATTTAAGCCAAACCCAAAGTCCACATCCGTGTTTTGAAGATGTATTACAAAGCCAAAGTCACAACTATGAACAGGTGGTAAACGAACTCACTAAAAATGCGTGTAAGAGCAAAATACAATATCAAAAACATATGACGCACCATATGTTACCAGGACTGGATTTAACTTGGACCAAAGAGCTACAACATTGTTTTTTGATCCGCGATCCGGCTCAAGTTGTTAATTCGTATACCAATAGCCGCGGTTTATGTTCAGCCGAAGATATAGGTATCCAAAGGCAGTTTGAATTATATCAAGATATCACTCGGATATCTGGGCAAGACATCCCAATTATTGATTCTAATGATGTACTTAGATCTCCTGAAAAAGTATTAAAACTGTTGTGTGAAAGAATAGACGTTGCATTCATGTCTACGATGTTGAAATGGCCAAAGGGCAGTCGAACAACTGATGGGGTTTGGGCTAAACACTGGTATGAAAATGTCGATAATTCCAAAGGCTTTGCGTCTTTTTCAGCAACAACATTGAAACTGAATGATGAACAACTATCAGTTGTTCATCATGTTCAGCCATTTTATGATCAGCTCTATAAAAAAAGAATTGGTGCTTAACAAAACTAATTTAGAGTAGTGAACAAGTCTGTCATTGAGTAATCATCCACTAAAGATATTTCAGTCAAGGCTCACTTTTCTTTACATGTCGACCAAGATTACCTGTGTTAATCACGATTTTTATTCGCTTGTCTTACCCTGTGTTTTTTAACAGAGCGGCGCATTCTACTAATTTTAACGTGATCTAATTTACCGGGATCAATTTTGATAAGAGTTTCTGTTTCTTCAGGCAGTTGTACACTTTTCCTTAATGTATTTAAATCGGGTAGACCCAACTCAACCCAACCACCTTGAGGTAGACGTTTTTGCAACTCTAAAGTACCATAACGTACTCTCATTAGACGGCTCACTTGTAAACCTTGTGATTCCCATAGGCGCCTTACTTCACGGTTTCTACCTTCAGACAGGCTCACATTGTACCAAGTATTTTGACTTTCTTCGTCACCAGGCTTTTTAACAATATGTGTAAATTTAGCTTCACCGTCTTCTAGTTTTACGCCATCAGTTAAACGCTTAAGCATTATATTTTCAACTTCACCAAACACTCGCACCGAATATTCACGTTCTACTTCGTGTTTAGGATGCATTAAGCGATTCGCCAATTCGCCATCATTGGTAAATAACAACAAACCGCTGGTATTAATATCTAAACGGCCTACTGCAATCCAGCGGCCATTTTTGATACTTGGTAAACGGTCAAACACTGTTGCTCGGCCTTCAGGATCTTTTCGACTGCAAAGCTCGCCCTCGGGTTTGTTGTACATCAACACTCGGCAAACAGGGGCGTCATTAGACGTGTTAAGTGCATTACCATCCACTCGGATTTTATCTGCAGGCTCGACCCTATCACCTAATGTTGCTAATTTGCCATTGACTGAAATACGTCCAGCTTCTATCCATTTTTCCATTTCGCGACGTGAACCTACTCCGGCGTTAGCTAATACTTTTTGTAATTTGTCACTCATTAATGTAATTGCTCTGTTTCATCTGTATTGCTAGGTTCAATATTAGCCCGGTCTACAGATTGTTGTGGGGGGTTATCATCAGTGAGCCTATTGCTGGTCTCACTCGATAGAGTATCAAGTTGATTGTCTTTTTCTTTAGATACCAAAAAGTCATCATTACTGGGTAAATCACTCAAACTTTTTAAAGAGAAATAATCAAGGAATGTCTTTGTGGTGGCATACAAGGAGGGCCTGCCAGCCACTTCTTTATGCCCTATGCTTTTTATCCAACCTCTTTCGCTCAAAGTTTTCATAATCTGACTACTAACAGACACACCACGCACATCCTCAATTTCACCGCGCGTAATAGGTTGCCTATAAGCAATCAAGGAAAGTGTTTCAAGCATGGCTCGAGAATAACGAGGCGCTTGTTCTTGCCAAAGTTTACTGAGCCAGATGCTCAAGCTGTCCATAGATTGAAAGCGGTAACCGGAAGCGACTTCAACTAGTTGAATACCTCTCGTTTGGTAATCCGATTTTAGCTCTGCCAAAGTATCTTTGAGCATAGTTTTACTAACGACCAATCCGTCTAGAACAGTTGACTGCATGTGCTCTTGACTAATCGGCTGATCAGCCACAAAAATTGCAGCCTCAATTAATTGTTTGAGTTGGGCGCGAGAAATTTTAGCCATTAAGACTGCACTCCTTGCGAAACTTCAGGCGAAACTTCAGGCGAAACACGAATATAAATATTAGCGTAAGGTTGGGCTTGAACCAGTTCAATTAAGTTTTCTTTACCCAATTCTAGAACCGCTAAGAAGGTCACCACTACACCAGCCTTGCCCTCATTAGCTAAAAATAATTCATCAAAACCGGTGTAATGTTTAGAAGAAATGGTATCTAAAATTAAACTCATTCGCTCTCGAGTTGACAGTGTTTCTTTTTCAATGTGATGATGTTCAAAGGCTTGTGATCTTTGCATAGCCGATTGAAACCCAAAAACAATATCCTGTAAGCTGACTGCGGGCAAAACACGAACTGGAGCCTCTAAACTCGAAATTTTAGCCTGTGCGGAGAATACATCTCGCTCTTTGCGAGGAATATCATCTAATTCCTGTGCGGCATTTTTGACCAATTCATATTCTTTTAAGCGGCGAATTAATTCAGCGCGAGGGTCATCTTCATCTTCTTCTGCGTCGGGTCGTTTGGGCAGTAATAATCGAGATTTCACCTCGGTTAAAATAGCAGCCATCAATAAATATTCAGCGGCTAACTCTAATTTGATATCTTTCATCAACTCTACATATTTCATGTATTGCTTGGTGACTTCGTACACTGGCAAGTTAACTAAATCAAATTTTTGTTTGCGAATAAGGTATAGCAGCAAGTCCAGTGGGCCTTCAAAAGCCTCTAAAATTAGTTCAAATGCATCCGGGGGGATGAAAAGGTCTTCAGGTTTTTCGATTAAAGCCTGGCCGTTAACAAACGCAAGAGGCAACGGTTGCTGAACTTGCACATTGTCTTGCTTTGCGGCTGAAAAAGAAGAGTTATCCGTAGACATAAAAATGAACTAATCGTCTAAATGAAAGGGCGAGTGTCGCCACTGCCTTTTCGAATAATAATATTTTCACCCTCTGACATATCAATCACAGTGGTAGGTTGTTCACCTAAAAATCCACCATGAATGATCAAGCCAACTTGTTTTTCTAATTCATCACGAATGTCATCAGGGTTCGACTCAGCCGCCAATGCACCGGGCAAAATGAGCGTAGCAGACATTAACGGTTCTCCTAGTTCTTCCAACAAAGCCAAGGCAATTTTGTTGTTAGGTATCCTGATACCTATTGTTCTACGTTTTGGATTTTGAAGTCTTTTAGGTACTTCTTTAGTTGCTTTGAGAATAAAGGTGTAAGGCCCTGGAGTATTGTTTTTTATCATTCTAAAAGCTGAGTTTTCAACTCTGGCATATTCAGACAATTCAGACACATCACGACACATGAGAGTAAAGTTGTGGTCTTTGCCAATTTGACGGATACGGCAGACTTGTTCAAGGGCGTTTTTGTCATTCATGTGACAACCAATGGAATAACCAGAATCCGTAGGATATACCACCACCGCACCTTTATGAATGAGCTCACATGCTTGTTTGATCAAGCGAATTTGAGGGTTCTCAGGATGAATATAAAAAAACTGGCTCATTAATACATTCCTATTCTACTATCACAGCAGTATTGCTTGTTAAGTATTATAAAAGCTGACTGTTTTTTAGCCAGCACTTTTTTAGCATCTATTCCTACCCAACAAGCGACCAATCATGCCATATTGGAACAAGTTGTGCCGGTAACGTAAGGTTTTTACCTAATTCGGTCCAGCGATTCGGAAAATGAAAATCAGAACCGCTAGAGGCTTGTAAATTATGTTCTGTAGCCATGTCAGCCAACAGTTTTTTGCGTTCTGGAGTAAGATGGGAATGGATCACCTCCATGCCATCTCCACCAGCATTGGCGAATTCTTCAACCAAACGTTTTAGCCATTTACTTGTCATATCATAATGTCCAGGGTGAGCTAGTACAGCCTTACCACCTGCATCTTGTATCCACGTAATAGCTTCTTCTATTTCAATCCACTGGGGTTTAACGTGGGCTTTTTTGCCTTTACCTAAATATTTTTTAAATACTGCGCCAAAATCTTTCACCACACGACGTTCTACTAACACTCTAGCAAAGTGAGCGCGAGTGATCTGACCTTTTCCTGCCAGAATTTTTGCTTGTTCAAACACGTTTTCAATACCCATATTTGCCAATTTGTCAGACATCTGCTGGGCGCGTCGATCGCGTTCTTCACTTTGTTGCTCTAAGCGAGATAAAAACTGAGTATTTTTGTGATCAACGTTTAAACCCAAAATATGAATATCAAAATTATGCCAAGAAGTAGAAATTTCCACACCAGATAATATTTGCATAGAACGCTTTTGCTTAGATTGGTAATCCATCGCCTCTTGAATTCCATTCACCGTATCATGGTCTGTAATTGCTAATACATTGACTTGCATATTGTGCGCGCGGTCGATCAACTCCTTTGGAGAGAGATGCCCATCGGAATAATTGGTATGGCTATGCAGATCGATTTTCATTCAGTAAACACTACTATTCATTGTTTTATTTATGGTTAAGATTAATTTGTGTGTTGACATACAAGCGTTTTTGTTTTCTTCTATGCACTCAAATTAATGTTGCTTAGCCCTATTATACCGATTCACAGCTGAATAACAGATTTAAACTTATAACGAGTACAATAAACAATGAATAAAATTCAAAGACACAACACATGGTGGTGGCACAACCTGAACTAACGGGCTGTGAGTGTTTGTGTTTTTTGCAAATTAATTTCAGAAAAAGCCCGCAAATTGCGGGCTTTTTTTCGTCTGCTCTTAAATACAAGTTGTTATAGAGGATCAAATAAATGAGTTTAGCCCAGTTAACAGAGCAGTTTGGCAAGGTAGAGACATTAATAGTCGCCGCCGATTACGTGTCCGACCCACTAATGGCATTTCAATACCTATGCCAAGGTCGAAGTAATAATTTACTATTAGAGTCTGCTGAAATAGATAGTAAAGATAATCTTAAAAGTTTGTTGTTGGTTGACGCTGCAATTAAATTAGAATGCCGTGGCCAACAAGTTTATTGCCAAGCATTATCAGACAATGGTAACGCTGTATTACCCATGTTTGATGAATACTGCCCAGTTGGTGTAACACACGAGTATGACTCAAAAAATGGCTTAGTCACCCTTACATTTCCAGCACCAGATGCAGAGCTCGATGAAGACCGTCGTTTAAAAGCCCCTGCAGTATTTGATGCTTTACGATTGATCACCAATAAAATTACCGCTATTCGCCAGCACCCCCATGCAGTATTTTTGGGTGGTGCGTTAGCATATGATTTATTAGCTAGTTTTGAAAAACTACCAGAAGTTGAAGATAGCTCTAATAGCTGTCCAGATTTCGTGTTTTATTTAGCAGAAACGTTGGTGATTATCGATCACCAAACAAAACAAAGTGAAATTATTGGAAGTGTATTTAGTGGTAAGAATGTTGGCAACAACTATTTTTCAGTGAGTCAACGATTAGAACAAGTCAAACATAAATTGGCCACAATAAAACCTCTAGGTGATCCTAAAAATGCAAAAACAGCTATTTCTGTTGATGACTTACTGGTCAACAAATCCGATCAAGAATTTATAGATGATGTAGTTAGACTTAAAGAAAATATATTAGCTGGCGATATTTTCCAAGTCGTACCTTCGCGTACTTTTAGTCTGCCCTGTCTTTATCCTCATGACGCTTACCGTGCCTTAAAACAGCAAAATCCCAGTCCTTACATGTTTTTTTTACAAGACGACAATTTTTGTATGTTTGGCGCATCACCTGAGTCAGCATTAAAGTATACTAAACAAACTAATCAAGTCGAAATTTACCCTATTGCTGGTACTCGTCCAAGAGGTAAACGAGCAGATGGAAGTATAGATTTAGATTTAGACTCTCGTTTAGAACTCAACTTACAAGAAGATCAAAAAGAACGCGCCGAACATATAATGCTGGTCGATTTAGCTCGCAACGACGTAGCTAAAGTATGTGCACCTGGATCACGATATGTAACCGATTTACTTAAAGTTGATCGTTACTCCCATGTGATGCACTTGGTTTCTCGAGTCGTTGGGCAATTACGCGATGATTTAGATGCGCTTAACGCCTACCAAGCTTGTATGAATATGGGCACCTTATCTGGTGCGCCTAAAGTTAAAGCAACCTCATTGATTCGTGAAGTAGAAGGTAAACGCAGAGGTAGCTACGGCGGTGCTGTGGGTTATCTTACTGGTACTGGCGAAATGGATACCTGTATTGTGATTCG
>CAZMDX010000529.1:0-6756 GCA_964564805.1 uncultured Pseudoalteromonas sp.
TATTTATCCGACCATCACTACTGGCGCAGTATATGAGGGCGAGTACTTACTAGGTACGTCTATGGCTCGTCCTATTATTGCTAAAGCACAAGTAGACATTGCCCTTAAAGTCGGTGCCGATGCGCTGTGTCATGGTTGCACAGGTAAAGGTAACGACCAAGTTCGTTTTGAAGGCACCTTTGCTGCTCTTGCTCCAGAATTAGCGGTGATAGCACCTTGGCGTGAATGGGACATGGTATCTCGAGAAGATTTACTTGATTACCTAGCCGAACGTAACATCGAATGCTCTGCTTCTTTGACTAAAATTTATAGCCGTGACGCCAACGCTTGGCATATATCTCACGAAGGGGGTGAGCTAGAAGATCCATGGTGTGAACCCACTAAAGGGATCTGGACATTGACAGTTGATCCAGAAGACGCGCCAGATAAACCAGAGCGTGTTCAACTAAGCTTCGAGGAAGGAAAATTAACGAAGGTCAATGGCGAAGAGTTAACACCTTATGGCGTATTGATGAAGTTAAACGACATCGCCGCCGCTCATGGTGTTGGCCGTATTGACATCGTTGAAAATCGTTTAGTTGGTATGAAGTCTCGTGGGTGTTATGAAACGCCTGGCGGCACAGTCATGATGAAAGCATATAAAGCCCTAGAGTGTTTGGTATTAGACAAAGCATCACTTAAATACCGTGAGCAAATCGGTCTTGAATATTCACATGTTATGTATGATGGTCGTTGGTTCACAGCCCTAAATGATTCACTTTTAGCGGGTGCTGCAAGTTTCGCACAAAAAGTCACTGGCGAAATAGTGGTTAAATTGTATAAAGGCCAAGCGACAGTTACCCAAAGAAAATCTCCAAACAGTTTGTATTCTGAAGACTTTGCCACATTTGGTGCAGATGATGTTTACGACCAAAGCCACGCCGAAGGTTTCATCCGTTTATACAGTTTATCTAGCCGTATTGAAGCGATGAACAAAAAAGGTATGGCTTTTAAAAATACAGGTCTAAAATAATGAGTTTATGGGGTGGACGTTTCCAAGATGGCAGCAGTGCCATGTTCAAACGGGTAAATGATTCTTTACCCTTCGACCGGGCGTTGGCAAGCCAAGATATTCGAGGCTCCATAGCTTGGTCAAAAGCCATTTATAAAGCCGGTGTACTAACCCAAGACGAACAAATGCAGCTCGAACAAGCGTTGCAAGCTTTGTTGGTGAAAGCCGAAGCAGGCACATTGGACTTTGACGCAAGCGATGAAGAAGACATTCATAGCTTTGTTGAAGCCACACTAATTGAACAACTTGGTGATATAGCGCGCAAGCTTCATACTGGTCGTAGCCGAAATGATCAAGTCGCCACCGACTTTAGATTGTGGACACGTGAACATGTTGACTTATTGATTACCGACTTAGAAAACGTCAAGGCCTCTTTAGTGGGCACCGCGGATCACAACAAAACCGTTATTCTGCCCGGTTATACCCATTTACAGAGGGCTCAACCCGTGCGTTACCCACACTGGTGTTTGGCTTATGTAGAGATGTTTAAACGTGACATTAGCCGTTTACGTGACTTGAGAGTGCGCTTAAACCAGTCGCCTCTAGGCTGCGGTGCTTTAGCAGGTACTACCTATCCCATTGATCGTTACGAAATTGCCAGTGAATTAGGCTTTGATGGTCCCTGTCTAAATAGCTTAGATGCGGTGTCGGATCGTGATTTTGTATTGGAACTTTTATTTACTGCCAGTACCAGCATGATGCACATGTCACGCATGGCCGAAGACTTAATTTTCTTCAACTCTGGTGAAGCCGGATTTATTACCTTAGGTGATGCAGTGACATCTGGGTCATCATTGATGCCACAAAAGAAAAATCCTGATGCGTTAGAACTGATGCGTGGGAAATGTGGCCGTGTATTTGGCAGTTTGCAAGGCATGTTGGTGACCATGAAGGGTTTGCCACTTGCGTACAATAAAGATATGCAAGAAGACAAAGAAGGTTTACTTGATGCGGTAACGCAGTGGCATATCTGTTTGTGCATTGCCTGTGAAGTGATTGACAGTATTAAGTTAGACTCAGAACGTTGTGCTAAGGCTGCTCGTGAAGGCTATGCGAATGCCACTGAATTAGCCGATTATCTTGTTGCTAAAGGTATACCCTTTAGAACCGCTCATGACATTTCGGGTCAAGTGGTATTAGCCGCGCTAGAGAAGAAAAAAGCGATTGAAGAATTGAGCATTACTGAGTTGCAGCAATTTTCAAACTTAATAGAACACGATGTATACACAATTTTGCAACTGGAATATTTAGTCGATAAACGCAGTATCTTAGGTGGTACCGGTATTGACCCTGTCACTGAAGCTTTAGACGCTGAATTAGCGCAAAATAAGTAAGGATTAATTGGTGGTCGCTTCACATATCGATAGTGTTAAAATCATTCGCAATTCGGCGCCATACATCAACGCTCATAGGGGTAAAACTTTTGTGTTGATGTTTGGTGGCGAAGCCATTGAAGAAGCCAACTTTGCAAACATCATTCATGATATTGCCTTGTTAAATAGCTTAGGTGTGCGTTTGGTTTTAGTTCACGGTGCAAGGCCACAAATTGATGAGCGTGTGGCACTACGTGAGCTGCCTCCACGCTTTCATCAAGGTATTCGTATTACCGATAAACAAACCCTTGAATGTGTAAAAGACGCAGCAGGTTCGGTGCGCGCACAGGTAGAAGCGTTATTAACCATGGGGCTGGCTAATTCGCCCATGCATGGCTCACATATTCGAGTCTGCTCAGGCAATTTAGTGGTCGCTATGCCTATAGGTGTGCGCGACGGCGTTGACTTTGAAAATACCGGTGTTGTTCGCAGAATTGATGTAAATGGCATTAACGACCATCTCAATGATGGCTCTATTGTGTTGTTGTCCCCTATGGGATATTCATCAACAGGCGAAGTATTTAATTTGTCCCATGAAGACGTGGCAACTAAAGCCGCTATCGCACTCAATGCGGATAAACTCATATTATTTAATCACCAAGACGGTATTGTTAACAAAAAAGGAAAGCTACTAAGAAACTTAGAATTAGACGAACTTTACTGCATGTTAGACGACCCTTTTTACGCTCTAGAAAAACAATCACTTCAAGCAATCGTATCTAGTTTAGAAGCAGGCATTAGTCGTTGTCATACAGTTAGTTATCGTCAAGATGGTGCGTTACTTCAAGAGCTATTTACTCGAGATGGCGCAGGATCTCTTATATCCCAAACATCATACGAACAACTCCGCCAGGCTAATATTGAAGATGTGGGCGGCATTCTTAAATTGATTAAACCTTTGGAAGAAAAAGGCATTTTGGTGAAACGTTCAAGAGAACACTTAGAACAAGAAATCGAACAATTTGCCTTGATAGAACGTGACGGCATGACCATAGCCTGTGCCGCACTTTATCCTTATGCAGAAGATAAAATGGGCGAACTGGCCTGTGTTGCCACCCATAATGATTATCGTGGTGGCAATCGTGGCGAACGCCTATTAGATGCAATTAAGATACAAGCGCGTGAACAAGGCTTACTGTCTATTTTTGTGCTTACTACCGTGACTGCTCATTGGTTTCAAGAACAGGGCTTTGTTGAAGTCAGCTTAGATGAATTGCCAACCAAGAAAAAACAGCTTTACAACTTTCAACGCAAATCTAAAGTGTTTAAGCTATTGGTCTAATTTTTCAGAAGATAGACCTGCTATGTATTTATACCTTAAACCAACAAAATTTCTTTTCTCTGCACAATTTTTCACTGCTATTTTAATTAGTGTCATGCTGTCAGGGTGCGACTTATTCCAAGATCAAGCCATCAAACAAGCGGATCAATTTATACTTCAACAAAACATTGATAAAACCAAAGAAGACTGGAAAACGTCTTTGACACAGCCTGCAGAATTCACTTTTAGCCAAGACAAAACCTATCTGTGGCATTTAACAACGAGTAAAGGTGATATCACAATTAAGCTAATGCCAGACATTGCACCTATGCATACATCTAGCACAATTTATTTAACCACCTTAGGATTTTACGACAACACCGTATTCCATCGTATTATCCCTGGGTTTATGGCTCAAGGTGGTGACCCTCTTGGAAATGGTAGAGGTAACCCAGGTTACAAATACGCAGGTGAATTTAGTGATGAGCTTAAACATACTCAAGGCGGGTTATTGAGCATGGCTAATTCGGGTCCCGATACAGACGGCAGTCAATTCTTCTTAACCTTCACTGCCACACCGTGGTTAGATGGCAAACACACTATATTTGGCAAAGTTGTTGAGGGTATGGGTATGGATGTGCTCGAAAGTATAGAAAAAATCGGGTCTAGGAGTGGCAAAACCAGTGAAGAAGTTTTCATCGTTAAAGCGACTATTTTGGTTCAATAAATCCACCTTATTGTGAGTTCTAAATACTTTAGCTTCACAATAGAACAGTCCCCGTCAGCATTAGCGTCGCAATTGTAGACAAAATGGTTTGAAGGATTAAAACTAGACAGCCTCTAATAATTATCAGAGGCTGTTTTTTAGTCATATATTGTCTTCATCCGTTACATCTAAATATTAATTGAGTGACGGCTTGACTCTTATCCGATACAAATTTCAGAATATGGCCCAACATCTTTTGGTAAACTTGTGCACGATCAACACCCTCACGATCTTGGCACAGTGATACTCCACGGGCCTTATAGTTATTTTCACAAGAATTAATATATACAAAATGTCCTTCATCACTGTTTAGAGCGACCAGCTTAGCGTTCGGAATATTATGTGCGTAAGATTTAGCGTGGTAATCAAAGGGTAAAAAATCATTATTCTGCGACCCAATAATTAGCGTAGGTACCTTGACGCTATTCATACTCGCTTTAGTTGAAGCGGGTCCCATTGCTGGATTTAACATAATGATCCCAGTCACGTGACTATCTAACCCAAAGCTAAATTTGTGAGCAACATGACCTGCTTGTTTCAGGGTTTCTTTTTCTCCATAACTACAACCTAAATCTGCCTTGGCATGATTTGACAAACAATAATCATACATTTGGTTTATAACCATGGTTACACCCGCTAGCGCTGCTGCAGTGTGCACTCCAGATGAATGTCCCATCACTACAATATTAGTGTTGGCTGAGGTTAAGTGTTTAGGTAAAACAGTATCTAGAGAATCAATAACAAACGTTACATCTTCTGTACGTTACCAAACGCGTGTGACAGATGACGGGTCAATATTCTGTCTACCATAACGCCATGATTCTCCAAAATGATTCACCCCAACAACCACCCAACCTTTTGCGGCTAGAGGATAATCCAGCCAACTGCAGTCTTTGGCAGCGCCCATTGCTCCATGGGACAAAGTAGCAATATTAAGCTTCTGAGCCGATTTTTGCTTACACTCTTTATCTGTACACGAATTTTCTTTGCACCAAAGATCTAATTTTACGGGCCTTTGTTTAGTTGCATGATATAGATCAACTTCATCAACTTTAATAACAGAAGATTGTGTTTTTTACTTAGCTCGTCTGCAAAAGCCATGCTACTCATTCCTTGAGAATAAACGGCCAATAAAAACAATAAAGTAATGCCACGCTTACATGTCGCGATGTAATTCATGTTGAACCTATTTGTAATAAACTTTAAAGCGTTCTACTGTTTGAAAAAATAGAGTTCATTGCAAAAAGTGCGGTTCCCTTGATTTTTTAATTCTTTTTTACCCCTCTATCGGCAAATATATATGCGTTAGAAGGTCTTCTATTGGCGTACAATTTATATCGTTGACGTAATGTTGAACGATGGCACAATCCCTACGTTTACAATTATTTTGCTCAACCCAACAGGCGTAAATACCTAAAATAGTTTGCCACATCGTATTGTATGCACTTTTATGTTCAAAACGCGCCCGACTCCCAGCGGGTAATATGTGACTGTCTAAGTTGGAATGGTCAATTTCAATATTATTATCTAATTTAAGACCCACAAAAAATTGCTTCCAGTTTGTTCTGTTTGCCAAAGACTCTCTAGGGAAATACCAATCAGATGATGTTTGTTGAAATCAAAACCATTTTTAATACGAAATTATCTTCAAATGGGCCAGCTGAAGTTATTTTGGTATTTTCAAAACGAGGGGGTATATTATCTCCTTTTTTCCAGTGTCTAATGTTTTTTGCTAAAACAATACCTAAATTGCTTTTTAATGCGAAAAGATCAATTACGTCTTCTTTAATGCCTTCTTCAAAGTGGGCAATAATAAAATTATTTATTTCGTTTCTTTTATCGACTTTCCATTTAGCTAAATCGTCAGCATCTGATAGTAAAGTGTCACAACTGAATCTGTTATTTTCAATAATCGGAAAAAAAATCAGATTTAATTATTGTACTAATTTTATTGTTGACTTCTGTCGAAGGTAAAACCTTTGTTTTTAAGATTACTTGTCGATCACTATTATTAAATTCAATAAAACACACAATTACTAGTATGAATAACGAAAAAACAACAAATATTAGTTATTTCTATTCATTTAATTTATCACTCTACTGTTGTTATTATGGAGCTTAATTGCTCCATAATAACCTTCCGTTAGGTATATTTTGAATTATAATTTGCTAAGAAAAAGGGGGCAAGTTGCTTGCTTCATAATACTTTTAGTCCTAGGCTTTAGTTTATGCCAAGTCCCCAAGACTTGAGTTTGAACACGCTTTTTACCATGTTATGGATCGTGGGAGAGAAAGGTGTACAACT
>CAZMDX010000530.1:0-9583 GCA_964564805.1 uncultured Pseudoalteromonas sp.
AAGTTTGATTTATTTACTTTGATCTCAGGCGTATCTTTATTGCTCGGTATACAATTGATTATAAGCTGCGCGATTTTGCTATTTAGATGCAGATAGTTTTTTGTTAGAATCCCCGCCTAATTTTACGACTCCTGTCTTATTCATGGCTAAAAATGTTGTTGTACTTGGCACCCAATGGGGTGACGAGGGTAAAGGTAAGGTTGTTGATTTACTCACAGATCAAGCAACTTATGTAGTGCGTTATCAAGGTGGCCATAACGCCGGTCACACACTTGTTATAGATGGTGAAAAAACCGTATTGCACCTTATTCCCTCGGGAATTTTGCGTGAAAACGTGACCTGTGTCATTGGCAACGGAGTTGTACTGAGCCCCGAAGCGCTGCTCGAAGAAACCGCTATGCTAGAAGCGCGTGGCATACCCGTTAAAGAACGCTTGGTTATCAGCGAAGCTTGTCCGCTTATTTTGCCATATCATGTAGAGCTAGATTTGGCTCGCGAAAAAGCTCGCGGCAATAAAGCGATAGGCACTACTGGTCGTGGTATAGGCCCAGCCTATGAAGATAAAGTGTCTCGCCGTGGTCTGCGCGTAGGCGACTTGTTTAACCCTGAAGACTTTGCGGTTAAATTAAAAGAAGTCCTTGAATACCATAATTTTATGCTCACTAAATACTATAAAGTTGAGCCAGTCAGTTATGAAAAAGTTTTAGCTGATGCGTTAGCGGTAGCTGATATATTAAAAGCCATGGTAGTTGACGTGACAGACGTATTGGACAAAGCCCGTTTGCGAGGTGATGCTATCATGTTTGAAGGTGCACAAGGCACATTGCTTGATATTGACCACGGCACATACCCTTATGTGACATCATCTAACACCACTGTTGGCGGTGTTGCCACAGGTGCTGGTTTTGGCCCACTTAATCTGGATTATGTGTTGGGTATCGTTAAAGCTTACACCACACGTGTTGGCTCAGGCCCTTTCCCAACAGAATTAGACTGTGAAGTAGGACAGCACCTTGGTGTGAAAGGCCATGAGTTTGGTGCCACAACAGGCCGTAAACGTCGTACGGGTTGGTTTGACGCGGTTGCTATGAAACGCGCGGTACAAATTAATTCTATTACAGGCTTTTGTTTAACCAAGTTAGATGTATTAGACGGCTTAGAAAGTTTAAGCATCTGTATAGGTTATAAAGACGCTCAAGGAAATATCCAAGATGTGCCACCTATGGCCGCTGATGGTTATGAGTTGATCACACCTGTATATGAAAGCATGCCTGGTTGGAGTGAAAATTCATATGGTGTGACTGAATATGCGGATTTACCGCAAGCCGCTAAAAATTATATTAAGCGCATTGAGGAATTAACAGGTGTGCCAATTGATATTATTTCAACGGGCCCTGATAGGAAAGAAACGATAATATTAAGACATCCCTTCGAGGTTTAAAACCCCTAGGTGAAGAACCAATTAAGGCCACAATTTGTGGCTTTTTTTTGAGGAAAATTAGGGTTGTATTTTTTATTGTTACATTAGATGAAACAAAATCTGAGGTATAAACAAACCCATTCATCCCCCTATCCACCTCCCGCTTATAAATCAGTCACCAATAATACCTATTGGACTATTTCGATTTTTTTGGGCCGTACCCTTTTTTTGTGGGAACCACCTATGAACATCATGTTTAAAAAATTACGTAAACAGCCAATATAAACTGGTCGTATTGCTTAATAACGCGTGATAAAAAAGTTTTGCGATATAACCTCTGCGCATGATTGATCCCCACAGTATTATATGGGATAAGATGTGGACATAATTAAATGGTTGTAGGTATCTCATGCCAGCAGTATCTCTATCTAATAAGGTCAATACCGCATCAGTTGCTGATATTGCGCCTAAAATACAGCAATTAAAAACGTTTTTTACTTCGGGTAAAACCAAAGCACTTGTATGGCGTATCGAACAGCTTAAACAAATCAGAAAGATGGTACTGGAACAGCAAGATGAAATTTTTGTGGCCATGCAACAGGATCTTGGTCGTTGTAATATGGAGTCTTGGACAGCTGAACTTGGCGGTGTAATTAGCGAAGTGGACCATTCGCTGAAACACTTAAAAACATGGGTAAAGCCACGAAAAGTAGCAACACCTATTGTTGCCCAACCAGGTAAAAGTTATATATTGCCAGAGCCATTAGGCACAATATTGATTATTGGTGCTTGGAATTATCCATTGTTATTGGTGTTGTCACCTTTAATTTCTGCCGTGTCTGCAGGCAATAATGCGCTTATTAAACCTTCTGAGTTGTCAGCTAATGTATCTAATTTGTTAGCTAAGTTGGTCCCGCAATATTTAGATAACGATGCTTTTGCCGTTGTGGAAGGTGCGGTGCATGAAACAACTGAATTACTAAAACATCAGTTCGAGCATATTATTTATACTGGTGGCGAAGTGGTGGGCAAAATAGTGATGCGCGCTGCTGCTGAATTTTTAACACCTGTGACCCTCGAATTGGGTGGTAAAAGCCCCTGTATTGTTGACAGTTCTACTGACCTTGAAGTGACTGCTGCCCGGATTGTCTGGAGCAAGTGGATGAATGCTGGACAAACCTGTGTGGCACCCGACTATGTGCTAGTAGAGGAGTCGTTTGCCCCACAACTTATTGATGCCATTAAAAATAAACTTACTGATTTTTATACTATCGATGCGGCTAATAGCCAAGATTATGGTCGCATTGTGAGTGAACGCCATTTTTTACGTGTGATTAGTTACTTAGATGGTCAAGACATTGTTCATGGCGGTAATCATAACGTGACAAATAAGTATATCGAGCCAACTGTTGTGCTTAACCCTGACCCCGACAGTCCTTTGATGCAGCAAGAAATTTTTGGCCCAATATTGCCCATAGTTACAGTGGCAAGCATTGACCAATCAATATCTTTTGTGAATCAGCGAGCCAAACCCTTAGCATTATATATTTTTGGTAAAAATAAAGATCTTGAACAGCAAGTTTTAACCTCAACTAGTGCAGGTATGGTGTGTATCAATGATGGGTTTATGTTTGCTGCCAATCCTAATTTGCCTTTTGGTGGTGTCGGCAATAGCGGAACAGGTGCCTACCATGGGAAAGTAGGATTTGATAATTTTAGTCACTTAAAAACGGTGATGAAACGCAGCTTTTGGTTCGATGTGCCGTTGCGATATCCTCCTTTTACTTCTAAGAAATTTAAACTTCTCAAAAAACTTATATAGGTTATAAATGATACTTACACCGTTCCACTTAGCTATTCCCGTTAATAATTTGCACCATGCCGAAGCATTTTATGGTGGTTTGTTGGGTTGTGAAAAAGGCCGTCAGTCTGAACAGTGGATCGATTGGAATTTTTTTGGGCATCAATTAGTAACTCATTTAGTGGCTGTGATGCCAAGTTCACCCAAGCATAATCAAGTGGATAATCAGGCGGTGCCTATTCCTCATTTTGGTGTGGTGCTAAAATGGAATGATTGGCAGGAATTAGCGAGTAAACTGCGAACAGCAAGTATTGATTTTATGATTGAGCCTTATATACGATTTGAAGGACAAGCTGGAGAGCAAGCGACCATGTTTTTCCTCGACCCGTGTGGCAATGCTTTAGAATTCAAAGCATTTAAAGACATTCATCAATTATTTACGAGTTAATTCAAACAATCTATTAAATATTTTCATATTGATTAATTAAATAGATTGCGCTGTTTAGAAATTTTCATTAGCCATCAAGCGTTACAACACTTATTCTAATATGGAAATCTCAACACAAAGGGAACAAATGATGAGTAATATAAATATAGGTATTAACGAGAAAGACAGAGTGGTTATTGCTGAAGGTCTAAAGTGTCTGCTAGCGGACTCTTACACATTGTACTTACAAACACATAATTTTCATTGGAATGTGACTGGCCCGCAGTTTAGAGAATTACACCTTATGTTTGAAGAGCATTATACTGAACTAGCGGTGGCAGTTGATGATATTGCTGAGCGTATTCGTACTTTAGATGTTGCGGCACCTGGCACGTATAAAGAGTTTGCTAAGCTTAGTTCTATACAAGAAGTTGATGGCGTACCACCAAGTAATGAAATGGTTAAGATCCTTTTATCAGGCCATGAAACGGTGGTTAAAACTTGTCGTAAAGTATTAGTAACAGCGCAGCAAGCAGATGACGAGTCTTCTGCATCATTAGTGTCAGATAGAATGCGTATACATGAAAAAACCACTTGGATGTTAAGAGCCTTGAGTTAGAGCTAACATTGGAATGAGTATTGTTCTTCAATACAAACTGTAGATATGCAAAAAATATTGAACCGGCCAAAGAGAGTCGCATCTCTTTGGCTTATTTATTTTTTTAGTTTGCTGTTTATTAATCCAACGCAATCTGTTGAATTACAAGCTAAATTAGATGCACAGTTACGTCTTGACGATCGTTCAGGTCGAGATAAGCGTTATCAATATCGTGTACGTTTTTATCCATCGATAATATTTGACGACGATAAAATGTGGAGCCTTAATATTTTTGCTGCTACCGGAGATGATTATTCATCTAGTCACAACACTATCGATGATGGCAAGGTAGACCAATTTTATTTGCGTCGCGCTTTTATACGCCATCAAAACGATCAAGGAAAAACTGAAATTGGTATTTTGCCCACCTATAAAGGTAGGGTATCGTCCACAGGTCTTTCCAAAGACGGTTGGGTAGCGGGTTTAAGGCATGTTGTAAACGTTAGCCATGGAAAATTTGAAGTGGTGCTAGGTGAACTGACAGACACTCGCGCATCAAGAGCATTAAACGCGCCTGATGAGCTTAATTATATTGAGCTTGAGTACTCTGGCAGTCTTAATCCACAAACCAGTATAGAATTCAGCTTTGAGAGGTTACTGAGCAGTAATTTTGTAAAGGGTGAAGCACGATATCAAACCACAGATGCAGTGACCTACGCAGCTGAGCTAATAGACAATGTTGACACTCATGACTTCAAATTTGTTGCGAGCACAAAAAAAACTTTTGATGTGTATTTTCAAGAATGGGAAGTGTTCGCATATTACAGCTATGTATCAGATAATTTCGGCGCTAGGGCAGAGTTAACTGAAGATTTTCTAGCTACGGGTCACGGCGTCGCCATAGAGCTTGAGTCGAGTTTAAACTTCGTTTCACCTCAATTTACACCACTAAACTGGTTTACCAAATTTGAAGCTTTTAAGGGCAACACAAGAGTACAATTTGGTATCAAATATGGCTTAAGTTTGTAGTCTTAACTTTTAGAGCTGCTTATTTAATTACAGCTAACAAATCTTTTCCTAATGTGTCATCGTTTTGGAGCTTCTTGGTTTTCTTAGACTCAATATAAGCCTGATATCGACCTGGCTTATGGTTCACTGCGATCAGTGTATTGAGCGTGATGGCACCTGCCACAGATAAAATTACTAAATCGATGCTGAATATAAAAATCGAAGACGTCAAAATGACTGAGTCTACTAATAAACCAAAATTGCCCGCCCGAATATTAAACTTGTTTTGTAAATAAAGGGCCAAAATACCTAGACCCCCTAAACTAGATTTGTGTCTGAACATGATCAGCAAACCTACACCAATCAACATACCACCTGCCAATGCTGCAAAAATTGGGTGAATACTTTCAATTTTTATTACATGTTGCATTTGTTCTGTCATAACCGACACCAAAGATACTGAGATAAACGTATTAATAGTGAAACGCTTACTCAATCGTGTCCAGGCAATAAAGTAAAAAGGAATGTTGACCAAAAAAAACAATAGTCCAAAACTCATATCAAAAAGATGTGTGCCAATAATGGCGACGCCAGCAGTGCCGCCAGTCAATAAATTATGCGTACCAAACAACACGACACCAAACGATACCAATACACCCGCACAAAAAAGTGCAAGTACGTCTTCATAAAATCTGTGCGTTGGGAAATTCACTACATTACCTCTATATATTTAATGGGTTTAAAACTGGTACGATCTGATGAAAGGCGGATCCTACAGATTTATATTTATATTGTTAGGTCAACAGGCCGATCATTTTGTTGGTGGTTAAAGTGCATAAGTAGCATAAACTTTACGACTTTGGTTGGTTTTGTAAACAGGCTGTAGGTGAGATGTTTCCTGCGTTTTTTAAGAAATTCGTTTCCTATCTGAGATTAACTCATAATCTGTTAGGCTCGGCGTCTTTTGTTGCCTTTTTTAAGTTGAATTCACGGCTGAGTCATTTGATTTTAATGCTGCTAGTACTATTTTTAAACTTGTGTTTAATGGGCAAAATTTTTCTATATTGCACGAATTTTGGCATGATTTGTAGAGACAGTTTAAGTATGGATAATTTTTTAAGTGTTTTTTAGTTATATTACTATCAATCAATGAGTTGACCACATAATACCGCCAATGTCGTTTATTGAGCCAAGCTAAATCCCGTAATAAGTTTTGATTGGTATGACAATATGTTCATGGTAATTCTATCTGCCTTTATGATCTCAAAGCGGCTGAACTTACTTAGTCGCGAACGCATCCGTTTTTTAAACACGACCTAGGCTGATTATTCTTTCTGGCAGGGCGCTTTACTGAATTAAAGGCCAGCTAAATTAGTAAGTTCTTCTGATTAATCTATTCCACTTTAGATACATCATTATAGTAATTGAAGATGATTTGAAAACTATAATGAAAAAATTATTATAGCTGTTCGTACTTGGGTTAATACTGCAAGGCTGAGTCAATTACGATTAGCCTAAGCAGGTGAAAGTGGATGAAAATATGATTGAATTTGGGAGTAAAAGTTATCGGACGAAGCAACTTTTATCCCTTAAGTATTTATAAGTCGTCATACCTTGTTGCTGTTTGGCTATGTGAATAAGTGACAATTTGATATCAACTAGGGTTAATTGACTTAGTCAAATCAACCCTAGTTGTAGCGTACATAATGTTAATTAAAAAGGTATGTTCCCACAGATGTTTAGTAACGTGTTCGACGATCCTATGTGTGAAGGTATCCCAATGAAAATATAAATATGAAAGGGTGTGATGACTGTTTATAAGGGGGTAACAAGGTGCAAAGATAGGTAGGAGACCTAAAGCCAAAAAATGCGAGTGTGTTGCTAATAGATTGGCAAAATGAAGCAGTACATTTTTATGATAGAAGCTTTTCAGTTAATACTCTAAACGCTTTGAAATAGGAGTCTTAGAGTAAATTTGGCATGTTGTTTGGTCGTTGATAGATTCAGTTACATTTTTATCCGTGACACAAGAGTCACGAAAAGCAATCATTAGTAATTATATAAGGAATTAACAATGAATAAAGATATCAAAGGCTTGTGCTTATTTTTGGGGATGATTGGTTTAGCTTATGCAGCAATATTGATACTGACTATGTTGTTCACTGGTGTGAAAATTCTGAAAAGTATTGTATTTATCTCCGCTTTTTCATCATTTTTAGTCAGCCTTGGCCTAACACCTCAGGTTAAACAACGCTTGATGCAAGTACTTAAACAAAAATCAGAATTTTACAGATAACACATTTTATGTAGACTTTTTCTCAACTCAGATCAGTGCCATATAAATACCATCACTATTGAACCAATCTTTTGTATATTGCACGTTGTACATCAAATCATATAATCAATGAACACTATTAAAACCCTCAGATAATTTATGCTGTTGAGTGCGAATATGTAAATCTGATAGTGATTTTTAACGTCGGAGTATATAACCATCTAGAATGGTTATTAGCATCATTGGGCAACTTTTTGAAACCAATGTTATCGTGAATTTTAGTTAGCTTCTTGCCTAATAGTCGAGAAAAATTAAGTATTATTTATCAATCAAATTTCTGCATATATTTTGTCAACTTCTCGAAAACTTGCTTTAAACAGAACCTGAGTATTGTGGATTAAAATAGTAGAACAAGTTGGCCACTTGCGTAAATGATAGATAAATATGCCCTTAATTAACATATTTTCAGATTAGTCCGTTAGGTTGACTACCATTATATGCTGGCGTAACGAGTTCACACGATTAACAAAAAGAAATGCTTGATGTGATTTGGGGTTCCTCGGCGGAGAATTAATCGATTTAATACATATACTTTTCCAGTAGGTGTAGATAATTAGATAAATAAAAACACTCTCTTTAGAGTCTTCACAAAGGTAAAGGATAAAACGCTTGAGACTGTTCACATTTCGCCTAACTTTGCTTCTCGCTGTTCTCATATTAACGAGCTGTGCTTCTTACAATCCTCATTTTGATAAGCCTCAAGTAAGCGTTAATTCCTTTAAAATACTGCCGGATGGAAGTATGAATCCTACTTTTGAAATTGGTTTACGGGTAGTGAATCCCAACCGTGTCCCATTAAATTTAAAAGGTATGTCATACACGGCTAATATTGAAGGCAACAAGATATTTTCTGGTGTAGCTAATCAACTGCCTATCGTGCCTGCTTATGGTGAGAAAGAGGTAAAGCTAAAGGTTCAGGCAGATTTGTTTGGAGGTATAAGATTACTTTCTGATTTAATACAGCCAAGAACAACGCCTATTACTTATACGTTAAAAGTTAAGTTAGACGTGGGTATTTTTGCGCTGCCTATTCACATTACTCGCGAAGGCAACTTAAGCATTCCAAAGACTAACTAAACTAATTTTATAAAATACTTATCCAAAAAAAAGCACTACTTTTATTATAAGTAGTGCTTGATTTAAATAGGATGCTGAACTAGTTAAACACGCTCAAATACCGTTGCAATACCTTGTCCTAAACCAATACACATAGTAGCTAAACCAATAGACTTGTCGTTGGCTTCCATAAGATTGATTAAGGTGGTGGAAATACGCGAACCAGAACAACCTAGTGGGTGACCTAGTGCAATCGCCCCCCCATTTAAGTTAACTTTGTCCTCATAACTATCAATCCAACCTAGCTGTTTGATACAAGACAAAGCTTGCGCAGCAAAAGCTTCGTTAAATTCAGCTAGTTCTATATCTGCCATCGTCATGCCAGCACGCTTCAGCGCTTTTTGGGTGGCTGGTACTGGACCATAACCCATAATAGCCGCATCACAACCTGCTACTGCCATAGCGCGAATTTTAGCCCGTGGCGTCAATCCTAGCGCTTTGGCTTTATCAGCTGACATGATCAGCATCGCAGATGCACCGTCAGATAGGGCAGACGATGTCCCTGCTGTGACTGAACCGTTGACTGGATCAAATACCGGTCTTAAGGCTGACATAGATCCAGCCGTTGAGTCCGGACGGATTGTCTCATCTACGCTAATAGACTTTAAAATTCCGTCTACATCATGGCCTTGTGTAGCGACAATTTCATTGGCCCAGCGGCCCTCAAGTGTTGCTTGGTGAGCTCGTTGGTGTGAGCGTGCCCCAAAGGCATCTTGCATTTCACGGGTGATCCCGTTTTGACGGCCTAACAACTCTGCCGTCATGCCCATACTGCCTGATGCTTTGGCGGTGTGCTTAGCAATGCCGGGATGAAAGTCTAAGTTGAAATCCATAGGCACATGGCCCATATGTTCAACACCACCAATCATATACACGTC
>CAZMDX010000531.1:0-7284 GCA_964564805.1 uncultured Pseudoalteromonas sp.
TCTAATTGTTGAAGTAGGTCTAAAAGTGGCTTAGTTCTGACATATATTCAGGCTCTCAATTTGTGTTGGTTTAATCAACACAGGCCTCTGATGAACTCCGAACCTTATCGCCTTTAAAACACCCATTCGGTTCATAATATCCGTGTCTTGGTCAGGCTTTGATGAGGTAGTGAATTACAGAGACACCCATCGTAAGGGAATTACAGAGACACCCATCGTAAATATGGACAAATATCTTAGCATTTTTGAATGAATTACGATGGGTATCTCGTTAATGGCTGTCTTTTTAAAGACAGCCATAATATCCCGTCTCACTGCCATCATCTGAATCACTTTTACCACCTAGGGCAAACACCTCTAAACAAGTCATTTTTATTTGCAATGCTGAAATAGACTCACCTTCACTTCGAGCAATATCAGCTATAGATCTCAACATTATGGATGTTGATATAGGCAGTTCAAAAGCTACTGCTACTACTGCTAATCCAAAAAAACCACCAACACCACCACTAACAACAAAACCTAATTTATGCCAAATATTAGAAGACTCTTCCCCGGGGTTATCTTTCATTGTAAATATTGCCACATCAGAGGCTTTCATCAGGGATTTCTCTGTCACTTTAGCTATATTTTTACTCCAACTGGCGAGAAGTAAATCTAAACCTTTTTCAAAAAAGTTTTCAATAGGTGTACCTATTAAATTAGTCATTTTTGCAGCAAGCTCAGGATTTTCTAATAAAGATTTTGCCACTGCTCGCTCTTTTTTATGTGACTCTTAAAAGTTCAAAAAAACTCCTTAGTGCATAACAGGGCTTTAAGAAAAGCCGTTGAATCTAATCCAATCGTTAACAGACCCTGCCCATATACTTTGGATAACAAACTGTGAATTAACTAATGATAATTAATGACCCTACCACTAATAATTATTTACTTGCTGAATAAAAAAGCCCCCTTGCTTTATGCTTTGGGGCCTTTTGTAAGCTAATCTAACAAATAATATTTATAAAATGGGTAACGTAATACTACCTGTAGTCACTTCGCCTGCTTTAGTCTCATATGCGTAATCAAAACTAATGCTATTAGCGGTGCCACTTAGATTATCCGACAAAAACTCTAAGCTATTATTATAAATAAATTGCTCACCGTCAGCTAAAGTAGTGCCCAAAAGGAGCGACTGACTCAGGTTTGTTTGTTGAACGTTTTCATTTTGAGCACTAGACACAGTAAATATTTTTCTAACCCTATTTGATTGAGAATTTAAAATCACTTGAAAAGCTCTGAACTGGACGTTATTAAAACCGTTTTGCATATAGCTAGTTTGATTCAATGTAAGTGTTTTAAGTTGGTTCATTTCTTTTGGCAAAAACAGCGTTACACCACCTCTGTTATTAAATGTATTAGCTTCAATACCCGCTGTATTTTGAGCAACAATTGCGGTGCCATTAGTCGTAAAGTTATTGTTGTCCAGTTTCAAGTCACTTATGTCAAAGGTGTCATCAGACACTGGGTTAGCAGTAGTAAATGAAATATTATTATCGCGACTTAGGTCGACATCAATTTCGTCGCTCTTAATGGTCACATTGCCAACATTATATACATAACGGGTATTCGATTTTAATGCAGTGGTCGCTGCCAGTGTGAGCTTGGTATCATTGAGGGACATAGCTGCAGTTATTCCCACTACTTCACCACCAATAATCGACGTTGTGCCCGGTAGCACAACATCAGTATCACTTGCATTTCCCTTAGTAACCGTTATTGCGTCAAGATTGTTTAATGAGGTTGAAGCCGCTGGGACTGTTACCGCTTGTGAATAAAAAATTGATAAACTGTTGTTATCACTCAATGCTGGTTCATTGACCAAAATCACCTCTAAGGGTGTATTGCTTTGAGTTAGTATTCTAGGTTGTAGTGCTAGCTCGATTATTTCACCCTTAATTATTTGGTAAAAAATATAATTAGCAGAATTTGAAATTGAAATACTGTATTGCGAATCACTATTTTCATAAATACTAATACTGGCGCTTTCATAGTTGACATTATCTGCAGTAAAAGCGGGGATTTGCAATTCAACACCGTCATTAATTTTAGCATCAATTATATATTGACCTGACTCAGCATCAAAGGTTGCCGTTACGTCGTTATTTACATCATTAAGTGCAACCATTGCGGTTTCAATTGTAGAAGATGAGGCACTAACAATTGAAAGCCGGAATTGAACTTCATCTAATTGAACTTCGGCATTGCGGGTGACTAAAATAGGTATTAACGTATCTAGCTGAGAGGTGCGCACAATAAGATTAGTGCCTGATACAAAGATGTAATTGTCTACTGCAAAATCACGAACCCCGTCTCTATCAGCATCAATTGATGCTAGAGCGGAAACGTCAAGGTATTTGGGTAACGTGATTACATAAACTCCATTAACTTCATCGAATGCAGAAACATGCTTAAACGAGTCTTCTGAAGCGCCACTTCCGCTATTAGAATTAGCCGTAAATTGCAATCCACTGACAGGCATATTGGTTTCACTATCAGCAACGGTGATGCTCACTTCTTGGCCTGCAGAAATATCAAATTTGCCAAAGTCTTTTTCGGCAACACCAGAAGTTGAATCGCCAGTATTGCGATAAAAGGCTCGTGTCATAAAACTATCGTCAGCACTGTTTATGACAATTTCCAAGGCTGAGTTTGCAGGTAAACCCGATACTGAAAATAGTCCATCTTCAACAGATTGATTTTCAACAATTGTGCCTGAAGCTGTTTTTACCGTTATAGTAACATCGCTCACTGCTGAGCTATCTAGAGCATCCACAACCAAACCAGATATGGTTACTGTATTAGTTTGTTGCGACTGAGCAAGTTGTTCAGAAAGGATTTGGTTTTGCTGCTGAAGTGCTGCAGTAAGCTCGTTATTACTACCATCTTCAACTTCAATGCAGGCGCTGAGAGTGAAAATTGAGGCGATTGTTATTGCTATTTTGGTGGGTTTAAATCTCATGATTATTACTACTCCAGATGACAAGAAAGCCAAGGAAAGTCGTAATATGAATTTAGCGCAATCCTTGATATTAAATTCGTTATGGAGTATGAAACAAACCATAAAAATACACAATGAATTACATGGTATTTGGAGTAATAAGGCTTAGCGAGATGTCAGGAGGTAAAATTAGATTTACATAACTTACAAGTACTTACAAACATTAAATAGTCACCAAGAATTACAATTACACCCATCGAAAATATGGACAAATGTCTTATCATTTTTGAATGAATTACGATGGGTATCTCGTTAACGGATTTTGAAAAAAAGGAAGAAAAGGGGTTAAGTCGTTTGATCATTAAAACTATCTACGGAATCAATCAGTGCCATAAGATCTAATTAGGCCACCCATGCGCCGAGATAAATCGGTAGAAGATCGGAGGTGTAAAAAGGGGGCAAGTTGCTTGCTTCACAATACTTTTCATCAAACGTTCAATTTGTTGTCTAACCCGCTCATGATATTTTGCGTAATTAACAGTAATTAACAGGACAGCCATATTAATTACTGTTAATTAATTCGGATTTTATGAAGGTACTCAGTGCAAAAAATACACTTTTACCTGTTACAGACTTTAAGTCAGATAAATTTAAAAACTCAAGACTTTCAATAGCTTGATATAAGAGGTATCGGTGACAGAAGTTAATAATTTTTGTATTACCGCTTTGTGCTCACACATGATGCAGTTAATCCGCGGGGTCAGGAAAATTGACAATACAGGCATTATTTACAGTGACGCCCGTCATGAAAACTGCAAATTAATTACTCTTGGTGTCTTGATAATTCGGTGGATTGCACTGGTCGATATATTCGAGAAGACAACGTAGGTTATATCGAGATAGCCATAATCCTATTTTAGAGCGTATTGGCCTCAGTACAAAGCAATGGTTAACGTTAACCACAGAATTCGAAAAACACTTCATTACGGCAGTTGGTAGGAATCGATGGGATCAGGTTGTTTAAAATTGCTCAAACAGCTCTGAGCCGTCAGAGTCCTTGAATGTTACATTATGGGATATTGGTAACATAATTTCACCATTACTATGACTGCTTTATGGTCGATTGCTCCTCTGTTTAAACTAGAGCCTTATGAAGGCTTTAGGCCGATTGAAGACTTTTTTAGACGAGAATCATAAGTAGGTTTTGGTCACGATTTTGTCGCGAGGTTTGACAAAATTGTTATGTCGGCAATGTCGGATCACCTGACATTAGATTTCCACCATATAACATCAAAAAATGATCAATATATTCAGTTTAGGCTACGACCGCTTTTCGCTATGGGTCGCAAATGTTCCAAAAACGGCCGTTCGACATCTGATTTAAGCTGCATTTTACATTTTAACTTTTTCTCAATTGCGGACTGCCAAACATTTTTTTTAGAAATGGGTAGTTGCAATGTAACCTATGAGTTACATGCGGCAACTCAAAAATTAAGAGGCAAAAAATGAGTCAAGAACAACCTTCCATAGAATCCTTAGTTAAATATTGTCGTTGCAGTATTCAATTATCGTTAAGTTTTATTGTTATCATGAGTGGTATTGCATATTTACAAATATTTGAGCCTGATGTAGGGCATATAGTACAAAATTTTATGCTGATGCTACCAATCTATATTCTGATGTCATTATTTTGGTTACATAAGGTTAAAAAGAAAGCAGGCATTTCACGCAATACAGCTGCGTTTAAAATTGTATTTAACGATGAATTGAGGCTGCAAACAATTTACCGTTCGTACCGCGAGGCTTTTTTTATATTGATTGCGGCACAAATTCCAATGGCGTTTTTATTTAATGAAAATACTCTGGTCAGTGTGTCAGTTATTCATAGCATCACTACAGTAGTCGTAGGTATCGTTTCGTTTCTTGCCTTGTTTCTTTTGTATGGCCGATGAGGTAGCAGGCAATGAGCATTACACTTAATAATGAAGTCAAGACGCATAGGGTTAAAAATAAGCTGACTCAAGCCAAACTTGGAGAGATAGCAGGAATAACGCGAAAGTCTATTAATGCAATAGAAACGAATAGAATGGTGCCTTCTGTTTTGTTAGCACTGCTGCTTGCAAATGTTTTGGATGTCGCTGTAGAAGATTTATTTAGCCTAGGCTAGGAAATAGTGCGGATTAAGGAACACAGTGCCTAGGTAATAAGCATTGAGAAATAATGCATCTAGCCGCTCCTCTGTAAACCAGTTACATCTATGGGTCTAAACCTCATATGCATATTAGTAATGGCGAACGGTTCTTGATCGCTCACAACAATTAGTCATATTTGATTAATCGTATAGGAGTTTACTCACAAAATAGTCTAAAATTTAAGATTTCTTTAAGACCGCTAAGTGCTCATTTTGCCTGTTTCCTGTGAACCAGAATGATAATTTAGTATCGTAAATTGGTTTGGTTTATAAAGATCCCAATGACGGAAAATACTAGCCTTGCAACAGAGGATTAAATCAACAAAAAAGGATCTAAATATTAGATCCTTTTTTGTATCAACCCAGACCATCGGCGAGCTTTTTATTTAAATTTTTTCATTTAAGTTCTTTATCTGAGTTGGTAATCAGAATTAAGAAATTATCTATTTCTGCCCATCTGATCATGGCTGCTGACCCAATGGCCTGCAATAACTGCACAGCCTAAAGAAATATCGCCTGCAAGTACTGTTGCAGCAACAATTTCTGCAAACTTTTCTGCTTTGCCTTTACCCACACAACCTAACATTTGTAGGCATTCGTTTTGTGTGGGTAGCCCTGTGCCGCCACCAAATGTTGCTACAATAAGTGATGGCAATGTAACCGACATGTATAGGTCACCGTTATCTAATAACTCGTGTGACAACATGCCTGCATGAGATTCAACAACGTTTGCTTCATCCTGACCTGTAGCAATATATAAAGATGCGATGCCATTGGCAGAATGTGGACCATTGTATGCGGCTCCAGCCATCTGTGCCCCGGTGTTAGCTAACACTGATGCACCAGCCAACATTTTTGTATCAACTTTCATAACGCGGGCTAGTACATCTTTTTTAAGTACTATCTCAGCTATTACACGCTTGCCTCTGGAGTGCAACATATTAAGGTGAGAGTGCTTTTTGTCTGTATCCATATTTCCAGATAACATATACATACAAGGGATAGGAGAATTGGCCTTGATCCATTCACAGGCGACTAACGTTGCCTTACCTACCATGTTTTGCCCTGCGGCATCACCTGTGGTGTAGTTAAAACGCAAGTATTTAGTTTTAGACACAGACCATTGTTGGATATGTTCGAGCTTACCTACACTGGTTGTTGTTTCTGAAACTGTTTTAATATTATCAAAATTTTCTTCTATCCAATGACCAAAATCTCTCGCTTCGCGGGCATCTTTAAAGATAAAAGCAGGGGCTCTTTGCATAAAGCCTTCAACAACTGTAGTTTTTACGCCACCACATTCATTGATTACGCGCATTCCACGACTATAACTGGCGACCAATGTGCCTTCGGTAGTAGCAAGAGGAACATAGAACTCACCTTTAGCATGTTCACCGTTGACTAATACCGGGCCCGCAACGCCAACTGGCATCTGCACTATCCCGATAAAGTTTTCGATATTGCCTGGAAGCACTGCTGGGTCGATACTAAATTGCCCTGTATGGACCAGCTCAGCACCTGTTTTTTGTTTAATAAATTGTCTACGAACTTCGGCCATTTCAAGAGTATGGTCGTTTTCCGAATTTCGTGGGATGCGGTTATCATCACTCATTAGATATTCCTTCTATTTTTACTAGTGTGACTAAAATACAATATGTATGGATTGGTTTATGCTTAATATACACAGGGTTAGCCGCAGTTGACAAAGGAAATGTGATAACGAAAACTAAATAGTTAATATTTTGTTAATGAATGTAGTTATTTTGCCTTAGTACGGTTATTGGTATCTCGACTATTTTTTATTACTTCATCGCCTAAGGGCATGACTGTCGTTTTTGCTAATCGGTCATAAAGTAATACATTGACCGTTGCCGCCAAGTTCATGCAGCCAATGGTTGGAATATAAACAACGTGTTCACATTGGTCGACAACATCTTGTTCGATAGAGCCATCTTCAGGACCGAAGATATACAAGGCCTCTTCTGGATGAATAAAAAGAGGCAGCGGGGTTGCTCCTTCCACCAGTTCTATCGCTACTTTAGTCAGATGTTTGTCGTTTATAGGGTCAATGACTGAGCTTACATGAGAAACAGCTATGTTCAGATGAGCATTT
>CAZMDX010000532.1:0-3250 GCA_964564805.1 uncultured Pseudoalteromonas sp.
ACAAATCTATCGACTTTGAACGTTAAATGTCAGTTATTTGCATCTGGACAAACTTTAGACTCATGTTCCAAAAGGTTATCTTCAGGATTTGGAATTGACTGTACCTTAATGTTAAGAAATCAGTAAGCGTGTTTGTCAGTTCTAAGTCCAGATGAACAGGGACAAATTCAGCGTTGTCTCTACTTAGTTAAAATCAAATTTTTGTTTTTCGCAGTAATGCTGTGTAAGGCCATTATTAAAATAGCCTTACACATTAATTAAGAGGTGATTTATGGATATAAATGTATCACAAGTTGGCCAAAATCTTGCTGGGTCTAAAGTAGACTTGGTTCCAGAGTCGGCTAAAAAAGACAGCGCAACAAAGGAAGCTGTCGCAGCTTATCAACAAGACATTAAAGATTTTTCTATTTCTGCCGATAAAGACACATTGAGTAATGTAGAAGTTAGCGCTAAACAAATCCAAGCTGCTGTTTCGGAATTAAGTGGATTTGTTCAAACTAACAAAAGACAATTAAATTTCTCAATTGACGAAGGCAGTGATAAACAAGTTGTAAAAGTGATTGATGCCGAATCTGGAGAGATTATTCGACAGATACCCACTGAGGAAGTGTTAAAACTTTCAGAACGCTTACAAGAGCTGCAATTAGATGTCGGCTCAATAGCAGGTTTATTATTTAATAAACATGTTTAATGTCATTTTTTTGGTAAAGTCATTATCATTCGGATGATTGTTGGATTAGAGGTGCAATATGTCAATTTCGTCATTGGGTGTAGGATCGGGTCTAGATCTTGAAGGTCTGGTTGGGCAGCTACTTGAAGCCGAGCGGAAACCTAAAACAGATGCATTGAACTCGAGAGAGGAAAATGTTGAAGCTGAAATCTCAGGTATTGGTAAGTTAAAGTCTAAACTAGAAGATTTTCAAGAGACTCTAGATAACCTGCGAAGTGATGCAAACCTCAAAGGCCGAGAACCTTCTATAAAAAACCCCTCTGAAGGTATCGAACCTTTCACAGCCGAAGCATCCAATAGTGCGCTAGAAGGAGATTACAATGTAGCGGTAACACAACTCGCTAGCGGTAGTCGAATTCAAACAGCGGATGCAGCGGATGGGGGTTTTAATAGTGCCTCTGACACGATATTAAGTGCAGGCACTGCTAGCTTATCCTTCAAAATTGGTGCCACAAGTGATTCATTTTCGATTGATTTAAGTGCTGGTGATACACTAGAAGATTTGCGAAATGCGGTGAATGCTTCCAATGATAACTTTGGTGTTGTTGCTAGTATTATCGATACTGGCACAGCTGTTGGTGGAGCCAAGTTAGTATTTACTTCAGATACTCCTGGTCAAGGAAATGACTTAGTTATCATTAACGATAATGATGTGACTGAGCTGGAATTAGTATCTACAAAAAACTCCTCAGAATCAATTTCTTACCTCTCACCAGTGATCTCTGCTCAAAATGCAAAAGCTACCATCGACGGAATTGATGTAGAAAGTGAAACCAACAAATTTGAGAATGTAATAGAAAATGTCAGTTTTGAAGTATCTGAAAAATCTGAATTAGAAGCAGACGGCATAAATTTTAGAACATCAAAACTCAGCATTGGCTTTGACACAGAGGCGGTTGAAGAAACTATAAGGGAGTTTGTAACAAATTTTAATGCTCTCCAAGCAGAGATAAAACTGCTCACTAATTATGGTGAGTCTGATTTAGAGAACGACGGAGCATTAGCCGGTGATTCTTTAGTCAGAAGCATACAAACAGGCATCAACAATATTCTATTTTCCTCGGTCGAGTCGTCATCTTTAGGTGGTATTTTTCAGCTTGGGATCGAATACAACGACCAAAATGAACTAGAAATAAGCTCTAACGACAATATTGGCTTAGGTAGTGGTGAAGATCGTTTGAAAGATGCTTTAAAAGATAATTTTGACCAAATTTCCAATTTGTTTACTGACGAAAGTCAGGGTATTGCTGTCCGACTTTACGATTATGTTGAAGAATATACTAGTTCTAGTGGTTTACTTAAATCTCGAGTCGATACCGCAAAAGATCAGAAAGAACAGATATTTGATGAAAGATTAAATTTAGAATTAAGGTTGGCAAGCACCGAACAAATTTTGCGTAAGAAGTATTTAAACCTTGACCAAACCGTTGCAAGACTGAACTCGACAGGTTCAGCTCTACTCGCTACCTTAGGATAATAGTAATGCACCTTAGCTATCATAAATATAGGAAATCAATATGGCGTTAAAAGGTATCAATGCCTATAAAAAAGGCAATCTTAAGCAAGAGATTAGTCAGGCAGACCCACACAAACTAACGTTGATGTTAATGCAAGGTACTTTAGATAAGTTAGCTTATACCAAAGGTTGCATAGAACGAAAAGATTATGCAGGTAAATCCGAGCATATTTCACGAGCGACAGCTATATTAATGAACTTGCGAGATACTCTAGAATTAGCTCCAGGAGTTGAAGTTGCGGATAACTTATATGCTCTTTATGATTATATGATCCAACGCTTAATAGATGCCAATGTTCAGAACAGCTTGAAGATTGTTGATGAAGTGATTATGCTACTTTCACCAATCAAATTAGCCTGGGCGCAAATCCCTGAGTCAGCTAGACAAGAGGCTTATGAAATGCAAAGGCAAAAACGTCAATCAGCGGTTTGAAATTAATAACACTCAATCATTCTCATACCCCTCCTCAATTAAAGGAAATTAATCAGGGACTAGCAGACTTAACTTCTGACCTAGACCCTGATGAATCCAATTTTTTAAAATTGGTCACAGAACGTGACGAATTTATTCAACGTTATCTTCAAACCCTCCAAGAGCCGTTAAAAATTAAATTTGTTAACGCCGAGTTGAAAATTAATGGCGCATTAGTTGCTTGCGCAGAAGAATCATTTAAAGCGTCACTAAAACAACTAACTGTTTTAGTACGTGGACGTAAAGCTGTAAAAAAATATAAGTGAACAAGAGCTTAATCCCTTGTATTATGATGGGGAACTAGTTCGTGGTTTGTGTCGTCACTAAATATAAAAATAAGGTCGTGTATGTTTGATAACAAAGCAATTCTAATAACGGGCGGCACAGGCTCTTTTGGTAAACGCTTTTCCGCTTATTTATTAAAAAACTATTCCCCTAAAAAAATTATTATTTATTCTCGCGATGAACTGAAGCAGTTTGAAATGCAGCAGCAGTTTACTGCGTCTTGTATGCGTTTTTTTATTGGTGATGT
>CAZMDX010000533.1:0-10123 GCA_964564805.1 uncultured Pseudoalteromonas sp.
AATCTTAATTACACCTTAACCCTTATAAAATTCAAGGATATTCAGTTTAATGCAATTTATTCGTGCCCTCATTATTCATATTGTAGTTTTTGTTATTTCCATAGGCTTTGTATGGGCAGGCAGTGACGGTGGCCAGTTTTTAAATGACAGCTGGGGGAGTGGGCTCACTATTTTCGCCAGTTGCGCACTGATTGCATTTATTGCGCAGTGGGTTGCTTTGATCCCGGCTTACTTATTCAAAACAGAGCATTTTTATGATTTAACTGGCGGTGCTACTTATCTTGCAGTAATTATTTTTGCTTTTTTTCAAAGTGAACAACATGATCTTCGTTCTATAATTTTAGCTTGCTTAGTCGCTATCTGGGCGACACGTTTGGCTGGTTTTTTATTTTTAAGAGTACGTCAGCAAGGTTCTGACAGTCGATTTGATGATATAAAATTAAATTTTTGGCGCTTTTCTATCGCATGGACAGTGCAAGGTTTGTGGGTACTCATTACTGCAGGTGCAGCCATCGCAGCTATTACATCTAGTCAAAAAGTAGATCTTGGCTGGATTGGAGCGTTAGGTCTACTGCTCTGGTTAGTCGGATTTTCAATTGAAGCGGTGGCAGACAATCAGAAACGGGTCTTTAGACAGCAAAGAAATACACAAAAAGAGTTCATTCAAACTGGGTTGTGGTCTCGTTCTCGGCACCCAAATTATTTTGGTGAAATTTTGTTATGGATAGGTGTTGCCGCTATTGCTTACCCAGCCTTGTATCAATGGCAACTAGTCACACTTATTTCGCCGTTGTTTGTCATTTTATTATTAACAAAAATCAGTGGTATTTCCTTGCAAGAAACGCAGGCCGATCAACGATGGGCAGACAATTCTGACTATCAAGCTTACAAGAAAAAGACCCCTGTTTTGATACCTAATTTATTTGGGTAAAAAGTGAAAGATTTCACCAAACAGCTTAAGCATCATAGCAAAAAACAAATAATGGCTAATAATTAGACGTTTTTTTACTCAGCAATAGCCCCAGATAATCTACTCAATAGTCATTAAGTTATCTGGGGGCATTTTGTTGTGACAAACAATATGTATGTTATTTTCTATTTGTTTATCTTTTTCTGCCTCCTATCCCTTCTTCTCACGCGTGTTCTTTGTCGTTAAATATATATGGCGCTTATTTTGGTTTTTATTAGTGGACGGGCAGATAAGTTGATGACTTAACATCGCTATCCCCATCATTAGAAAATTTGAGGCTAAAGTCTTAGCTTGTTGGTGCGATAACTAAATATCTTTTCATATTTCTGCGATAGCCATTTTGCTTGACTCGGTCAATACAAATCAACCTGATCCCAATGTTATTGTTGAAACATTATTATCAAGTGATCATGAATTAAACGGAACGATTAACCGTGCTGCGAGTGAGGGAGCGAAATTTGCCTTAATACTCGCCATGCTTGAACAAGACTGTACTAAACGGCCATACTTAGAGGAATCTAAAGAGTTAAATCAAGATCCTGATATTGATAATAATCTTAATCATTATCGCGGCAATCCCTTAAGCGCCGACGCTCAATATTGGCAAACCTGCCAACAGACTAGTCAACTTATCAATAATGGACAATTACATTCTGCTCACCTGTGGTTAGCCATGCACCCTGAACCTTTATCTCTATACAATAAAACAAATACAATCAATGCAGACGTTATTTCTAACTGCAGCCACAATACCCAAACACGAATTCGTCAAGCCGTAGAAAAAGTGGTTAATGTAGATGAAACTGGGCTATATGATATCTTGCAAAAGCTTCAGCCTATCTGTGCTTAGGTCCCTGATAATATTAATTAACATGTATTTATTGATGCGTAGACTTTTCTACTATCAATTAAAATCGTCTATTGCCTTATTTTTAAATCTTGGTAAGCCCGTGGCTATGGCGATGACGCCAAAGACTAAGATCAACATCGGATACCAACAGTAAGGGGTTAATACTAAAGGTGATAAACCAGCCAGACTAGCCGCAGCTAAGAGTTGGCCACCATAGGGCACTAAACCTTGAAAACCACAAGAAAAAATATCAAGCAAGCTTGCTGTACGCCTCGGGTCTAAATCATATTTTTCACCCAAGTCTTTAGCAATAGGGCCCGTTGATACGATGGCAATAGTATTGTTAGCTGTGGCTATATCTAATGCACTGACTAGTACTGCGGTACCATATTCAGCACCTTTTTTGCTAGAGATACGAGTAGTGATTTGGCTCACTAACCATTGAATGCCACCATAAGCTTTCATCAATGCCACTATGCCGCCGATCATTAACGCAATGGCGACCATATCTTGCATCCACCCCATACCTTTTTGTATGCTCAATAGCATAGAAGGCAAGGTAAATAATCCTTTTGTTAAACCTACTGCACAAGCACTGCCAATGCCAACACCCAACACACCTATCACGTTAACACCGAATAATGCGCAGATGATAATCAGAAGATAAGGCAAAATTAACCATGCATCGTAATCCTTGGATGTAATGACAGCACTGCCGTCAATATCTACAAATATGAGTAATATAGCGGTGAGTAATGCAGCGGGTAAAACAATGATTAAGTTAGCTTTAAACTTGTCTCTTAGCTGCACACCTTGAGTACGAGTAGCCGCGATGGTGGTATCAGAAATAAAAGATAAGTTATCACCAAACATTGCTCCACCAATCACTATACCTACAGCAAGAGGAACAGGCACACCGAGGCTCTCGGCTAGGCCAATGCCTATTGGTGTGATAGCGGTAATCGTACCCATAGATGTGCCCATAGCGAAGGCAATAAAGCTAGTTATTATAAATAAACCCGGTAATAAATAAGCTGTTGGCACATAATGTAGTGCCCAATTTACTGTGGCATCACGCGCCCCAATATCGATTGTAACTGCATAAAAAGCACCTGCTAGTAAAAAGATGATCGCCAACAAAATAATCGTTTTATCACCACCACCTCGACAGAAAATATCGATTTTTTCAGCTATGGATAATCTTTTTTTTGAGTCGTTGAGTAACAACGCAAACCCCGCTGATATTGTAAAAGCAACCAGGATAGGCATGGTTGAAAAGTTTTGTGTCAACACCCCACTACCAATCACCAACAGCATAAATAATAGTATGGGCGTTAACCCCAAAAAACGGCCAATAGACTTTTCTTGCATCAAAACTTACCTTCAAACTTAATAATTAAAACAAAAAACATAATGTTATAGCAAAGAACAGAGCGACAAAAGTTTAAAGATGATTTTACACTTTATCTGAGTTTGTTAACCTGTATTGGCGTTATTTTAGTTTGTGTTATTAGGTTGAGAAAAATCTAAATCATCTGCATAGGCAAACAAAGAAGGCGCTCCACCTGTATGCCAAAAAAGGACTTCGTCATTTTTTGTTATCTTGCCTGAACGAATAAGATGAATAAGCCCACTCATGGCTCTTCCCGTATAAACAGGATCTAATAATATACCTTCAAACTTAGCCGTTAATGCAATGGCTTCATTTTCTTGTGGTCCAACAATACCGTAACCACCACCAACATAATCTGAATTTAAAATGAGTTGATCTTGCGAAAAGGTATAATCAAGGCCTATGGTGTTTGCAGAAGTATTAACAAGTTTTGTGACGAGTTGCTCAAATGGCAGCTCCATATTAGTGTCTTTTTCTATATTAATACCCACTAATTCAAACGTTTTATTGTAAATTTGTTTCCCTAAAATTAAGCCTGCATGAGTACCACCAGAGCTGGAAGCAAATACCACATGTGAAAATTCACGCCCTTTTTTTTGATGCTCTAACTCAGCCACCGCATCAATAAACGAGATGGCCCCTAACTCATTAGAACCACCGTAGGGCACCCAATAGGGCTTTTGGCCTTTAGCTTTGAGTTGTTCAAATATGCGAGGTATATCTTCCCCTTTTCGATTTGATCCAGTCCAATGAATATGACAAGCAAACATCTGGTCTAATAATAAGTTACCTTGTGCTTTAAGTGGCGCTTCCCCTCCAAGTAACAAATGACACTCTAGATTTAGCATCGCGGAAGCTGCAGCAGTCTGACGGCAATGGTTAGACTGCGCAGCACCAGCGGTAATGACTGTATCGCAGCCTTGTTTTAACGCATCAGCCATTATGTATTCGAGCTTTCTTGTTTTATTTCCGCCTAAGGCTAGACCTGTCAGGTCGTCTCTTTTCATAAATATTTTTGGGCCGCCCAGAAATTGACTTAACTTCGATAATTCAACCAAAGGCGTAGGAAAAAAGCCTAACGAGGTTTTTTCAATATGTGTTGAGTGCATAGTTTGTCCTGAATTTACCCGTAATTTCATTTGAGTATACAATCATGGCTAAGTTAATATGTGATTGATAACGTCATTAGAGCAATTTCTTACCACTCCAATTAATGGATGAGTATGTGTTGTAACTATTATTTTGATAATGACATCTGTGCTGTGGTGGCTTACTTTTTTGATCCGATAATGATGGCGCTGTTTGTGAATAACATTTAGCATCATGTGTCTATGCTGAAATTTTAGAATTAAGAGGTTTAGAAATTAAAGATCCGTGCTTTACTCGTTTTACAACGTCTACTGAAAAATATCACTTACCTGAACGTTTTACTTTTCCCTTCTATTATCAACCACATCCTCTATGTGTATTAGCCTCGCAGCAATTACAAAAACATCTTGTGACTCAAACTCAGTGGCAACACAACTTTGGTCTGTTTGATGATCCCAATAATATCATTGGTAAAATGTTTGGGGTGTTACTGGTGAAGAATACGGCGGGAGAATTAGGTTTTATATCCGCTTTTTCAGGTAAGTTAGCTGAGCAAAATCATATTCATGGCTTTGTACCCCCAGTATTTGATTTATTGACTGAGGACAGTTTCTTTTTATCTGAAAACGTTGCTATAAATAAACTCAATGAAAAAATCAAGGAGTTACAAGACTGCCAAAAATTATTCTTCTTAGAGCAAGAATTAATCACATTAAAGGCAGATCATACTCAACAGTTATTGGTGTTAAGGGGCGAATTAGTAGAGAATCGTAAAGCTCGCAAAATACAACGACAAATACTTCAAAATAACTTAAGCAGCACCATCATAGAGAAAGGGTTAAAAGAGCTAGCGCAACAAAGTGTTTATGATAAGTGGCGATTAAAAGAGTTAAATAACCAGTCGCAACAATTAATAGGGCAACGACAAGTACAAGTGGACCAGTTGCTTAAGCCTATAGCAGGGTTAAAGTTACAACGAAAAAACCTTTCAGCCGATTTACAAAATAGAATATTTTCACAATATCAGTTCTTAAATAAAAAGCTTGTACCTAAAACTTTAGTGGACATTTTTGCACAAACTGCGCTTAAAACCCCTCCAGCTGGGGCAGGGGAATGTGCTGCACCCAAGTTATTACAATACGCGTTTCAGCATCACTTAATGCCACTGGCTATGGCTGAATTTTGGTGGGGAGCCTCACCTAAATCAGAAGTTAAAAAACATCAGCAGTATTACCCTGCCTGTACAGGTAAATGTCAGCCTATTTTAGAACATATGTTGGTCGGTATGCAGATGGATGAAAACCCATTTCTTTATAATTATGCACAGGGTAAAAACCTAGACATTATTTATCAAGATCAAGACATACTAGTCGTAAACAAACCCTCTGAGTTTCTATCCGTACCCGGAAAAGAGATATCTGACTCTGCATACTTGCGAATAAAACAGCAATTTCCTAATGCTACTGGGCCAATTATTGTTCATCGACTTGATATGTCCACCTCAGGTTTGATGGTGATAGCACTTAATCCACAGGCTAATAAATATTTGCAAAAACAATTTATTCATCGAAAAGTACACAAACAATATGTGGCTTTAGTCGAAGGTTTACCACAAGAGGACGAAGGAGAGATAAATTTACCTTTAAGAGGGGATTTGTATGACAGACCTAAGCAGATAGTATGTAACCAATATGGCAAACAAGCCAAAACACAGTGGCAAGTATTAGAGCGTCACCCTGAAAAAAATCAAACAAAAGTTTTACTGACACCACAAACTGGGCGAACTCATCAACTGAGAGTGCATTGTGCTCATGCTCAGGGACTGAATATGCCCATAGTGGGTGACGACTTATATGGAACACTTGCAAACCGCTTACATCTGCAAGCGCAAAGTTTAAAAATTAAACACCCTGTTAGTAAAAAAGTCATGATATTTAAGCTTAAGGCAGAATTTTAAAATGTGAATAATTTAAATCGAATGTTATTTTATAAAAAACTTTCAACAGTCAATACTGCTATAGCTAGTATTGTCATGAAATTATAACGGGACCTGCTCAATGTATATATTACTCAACCTAAATAAGTCACCTTATCAACTTTTATAATAACACTTTAGATTTTTATCATCATTAATTTTGGTTAGTCATCAGCAACATCAAACGGTCGGACTAAAGGTTGCAAACGTTCTGCTGTAGTTTGTAAATCATTGCCAAATAATTAAGTCAATAGCCGTTAAGTCGTGGGGAAATCATGAGTATTGATTTTATCTATCGAGGGCGTCAAAGCGTCAACAGATTTAAAATTAATTTTATCTAAACTTTGGCGATTTTGCCCCACTTAATATTTGAGCTTGTGCAATGTCGGTGTCACCTTTCAACACTTTAAGTATTATGTCTTGAACCAAGGTTCGCATGCCATCTTGCATGGCTTGTTTTTTAATTTCTAAGAGCGCGCGATTACTAAAAATTAAAGAACGTAACTCAGGGGTCATAATCAGTAGTTCATGAACGCCTGTTCGACCTTTGTAACCCGTGTTATCGCACTTCTCGCACCCGGTTCCTTTGTACAGTTTAAAATCATGCTCAAGGCGTAATTCCTTAAAAAAATCTTCACCGTATTGGTGCTTTATAAAAGCGGATTCTATTGCAGAGGGAGAATATGCTTTTTTACAACTTGAGCATAAAGTGCGTACTAAACGTTGTGCAACGATACCCACACAAGCATCAGAAAAATTTATAGCATCCATGCCCATATCGATTAATCGGGTAATTGTTTCTGGTGCAGAATTGGTATGCAAAGTAGACAGCACAAAATGCCCTGTTAGCGATGCTTCGATACCAGCACTAGCTGTCTCTTTGTCGCGCATCTCACCAATAAGAATAATATCAGGATCGGCTCGTAAAAATGCACGTAAAGCTTTTTCAAAGGTAAATCCAGCCTTACGGTTTATTTGAACCTGTTGTAATCGGTGTTGAGTGATTTCAACAGGATCCTCAGCCGTCCATATTTTTTTATCAGGGGTATTTAAAAAACCCAGAATAGCGTGCAATGTTGTTGTTTTTCCACAACCCGTTGGACCTACGACCAACAACATACCATGGGGTTTGGTTACCAATGATTTCACCATATTTAAATTTTGTGGCGATAAATTAATGTTATCAAGTGGCATTGCCTTGCCATTAGGTAGGATACGCATAACAACACCTTCACCTACAACCGTCGGAATAGTCGCCACACGGACTTCTACCGTTTCTTCTCCAATGTTAAACATCAGCTTACCGTCTTGGGGTATGCGCTTTTCGGAAATATCTAGCCCTGCCATTATCTTAATGCGAGCCACAACTGCCTTATGGTGGTGATCAGGTAATTGGTTAATATCTCTTACGATACCATCTACTCTCATCCTAACGAGAGTTTGGCTCTGAAATTCAGGATCAATATGAATATCAGAGGCTCCCATGTCTTTAGCCTTAAACAAAATATTGGATACAAGACGAACAATAGCTGGTTCGTCTTCAAGAATAACCTGCGCGTCAGAGTCATCTGTGTTGGTAAACGTATCTATTTCACCAATAATTTCGTTAAATTTGTCGTTCTTAGAAGAGGTATTTTTATCATCTAGATAACTAAAAATTTGCATAGGCATACTAAATGCTAATTGGTAGTTATCGGTACCTAAGGCGCTTTCAATTTCCATCAGTAAGGTAATATTACTAGGGTCGTTCATTAACACAATTAAACGCTTAAGCTCATCGGTGAGTATCACCACATTATTGCGTTTAAAGTAAGTCATATTGAGTTGAAAATTACTTTGAGAAAGCTTGTATTCGTTTGGTAAGTAGTCAATGAAAGGGACTTGGTAATAAACGGATAAAGCTGTACAAATTTGTTGTTCAGAAACATTATGTTCGGATTGTAATAATTGACCTATGTGTTCAACACTAGAGTGATTAGAAAATCGACTCATTACCTTGGCATCAATTGTTTCATTGTGTACCAAGTAGTCAAATGGCCGAGTCGTCCCTCCTAGCTCATACCTGAATGCATTGCCAATGACATCTGCAGCTTGTTGGGCTAATTTTAGATCGAGGTCGTCAAAACATTTTTTGCTAGTATTTAACACTTCTAACACACCTAGTAAAAGACTATTGTGTTTGATCGGAACACTTAATATGCTGTGTGTTTTAAAGTGACTTGAACGGTCATACTTTTTATCAAATCTTAATTTAAAGTGAATTTGACTGAGAGCATCATCATCATAGGGATCGTTGACAATGATACCTTGTTGGGCCATAGAAACATATCCTGCGATGGATTGAGTATTTATAGCCACTTTAATTTCGCGTAAATCGGTTCCTGATTTATATCGTGAAACCAAGTCTTGTTGATGTGAACGTCGTTGAAATATAGAAATACGTTGTGCATCAAACGCACTCAACAATAAAGATTCAATGTGTACGAATGATTTATCGAGCGATGAAAATCGGTTTACGATTGTTCCTAAAGACTGCGACAATGTATCTCGAACTGAAGTATTAAACATAGAAATTTGGCTTTCCTTAATTCAGATGTTTTAGTGATTATTATTATTACTATGCAATACGAAAATCTTGAACCGTAGGATTGGTTGCTACCGCTTCACTGATGCTTTCTTCTTTGTTGGTTACCTTTCGCGAGAAAACTTCAATTCTATTACGGTCAAGTTGTTGTGCGGATTTTAGTGCAGATTGAGCTTGGTTAATTATCTCGTTAACATCAATAATATTGCCGGCTTTAAACTCAGCGATACCCGTGCTAATTGATATTTGCTGCAGGTCTTTTACTAAGGTGTCGTGATGTATAAGTTTAGCTTTGTTAACACTGTCTACCATTTTTGATATGAACATAATAGCTTCACTTGAGTGAACATTTGGGGCAATCAATGCAAACTGGTTATGCTCAAACCGCGTAATAAATTCGCCGCCCCGAGTCGCCGATTTTTCTAATATTTTAGCAATTGTAGCAATACATTTATTACCTTGATCTGTTCCATAGTGCTCTAAATATTCAGGGAAACAATCAATCTCAATAATCGCAATGCTTAGATTAGTTTCAGCTCGTTTGGCGCGCCTAATTTCCTCACACATCATTAAATCAAAAAACCGTCGATTAAAAATACCTGTTAGTGGATCTTCGAAAGTCGTATCTTCAAATTTACTTTTATAATTTTGCAGTATTTCGAATTGGTTCTCATACTTTTTGACCATTTCAATGCCCGATACAATGGATCGATGAAGTGAGAGGCTAAGCACAGCCAAAATGATGATAAAAGAGATAAGACTTATACTAAGCATCATTGAAGTTGGAGTGTTAATAAGAAATAAGATAACAATAAAAGGAGCCACAAGAATGAGTAAAGACGTAATAAATATTTTTTTAGAACCTACTGAAGACATCGCGATACATGAAATATGTAACGCCATGATAAACGCTAAGCTTGTCGCTAACAAATCGCCACCGACAATAACACCATAACTATAACCCAATGAAAAAGTAACATTTACGGCACCAGCTAAATATGCATAGTTAGTTTTCCATTTTTTGATGTTCTGGATCTGCTGAGCCTTTTTTCTTTTAAAGATCGACTGCAAAAGTAAGCTGCACAATAAGGTAACAATGGCAGCTGCAGACCAATTGTAAACATAAAAAAATTTTACAATCTCATCAGCCAAAGAGGGTGGAACCTACAAAGAGGAGACTTTCCATAAGAAAGAAGAACTACAGAAGATTACCTACAGTTGGTCTTACAATCAATCATATACCATAATGGAGATTTTGGTAA
>CAZMDX010000534.1:0-2060 GCA_964564805.1 uncultured Pseudoalteromonas sp.
AATTAAAAACACCGACAAAATAGCCGCTGGCTTTCGCAGCGACATAAAAGCGACAGTTTCTTTCATATTTAATAATTGCATGTTGGTGCTCCTAGATTGACAACTTGGTCAGACGCTTACCGCCCCACCATGCATTAACGATTGCACGAGTCACAATGATTGCAGTAAACATTGAAGTGATAATCCCGATCATCAAGGTAATTGAGAAACCTTTTATCGGACCAGTGCCTACAGCGAACAAAATCAGGCCCACAATGAAGGTGGTAATATTGGCATCTAATATGGTTGAAAACGCACTATCATAGCCGTGATGAATAGCTTGTTGTGGACTTCGCCCATCTTTAACTTCTTCACGTATTCTTTCGAATATCAGTACGTTAGCATCGACTGCCATACCTACAGTCAATACTATACCAGCCATACCAGGCAGCGTAAGTGTGGCACCTGTGACCATCGACATAATACCAATAATCATGACTAGGTTAAGTGTTAAAGCAACATTGGCAACTAAGCCAAATTTCTTGTAGTAGATCACCATAAAAATAAGTACTGCAATGAAGCCATAAACAATCGCTTTTGTACCTAAGTCAATGTTTTCTTGACCTAAACTTGGGCCAACCGTTCGCTCTTCAATAATTTGGATGGGTGCAATTAAAGCCCCCGCTCTCAACAACAAAGCCAAATCATAAGCTTCTTGTGGGGAGTCTAATCCTGTTGTTTCAAATGCGTTACTAAATACGCCATTGATGTTGGCAACACTAATGACACGCCTCTTCTCTTCAAAAATCAGCTTGTCATTTTCATCTCTCTCGTCCGTGGCTTTAAATTCAATAAAAACCACCGCCATTGGTTTGCCCACTGCTCGCTTGGTAAAGTTGAGCATTTTGGCACCACCCTTGGAGTCAAGTGAAATAGAGACCTTTGGCATACCATATTGGTCTACACCACTATTGGCATCGATGATTGAACTACCCGCAACGATAACTTTTTTCTTGAGTAATTGTGGTCCACCTTTGTCATAAGGTAATAGTTCAGAGCCAGCAGGCACACGGCCATTAATAGCATCACGCACGTCATTCTCAAGATCGACTTCACGATATTCTAGAGTGGCAGTTGCATTGAGTATTTCTTTTGCCTTCGCGGTGTCTTGAATTCCGGGAAGTTGAACCACAATTCGATCTGGTCCTTGTTTCTGAACAGTAGGCTCAAGAACACCCAATTGGTTTACACGATTACGAATGATAGTGATGTTTTGTTTTACCGCATAATCTCGGGTTTCAGCTAGCTTTTGGTCAGACATATTAGCAAATATAACCAACCCATTTCTCTCAACAAAAACCAAATCACGGTTACGATTTTTAAGGAAAAACTCTGCTTTGTCCAAGGTATCTTGGTCACGAAAATAAATCTCGACGCCATCATCTAACTGTTTTACGGTGCGGTAACGAATACCCTCTTCACGTAAAGCGGTGCGAAAATCGTCTACCATATCTTCTAATGTTTTAGACAGAGCAGATTTCATATCTACCTCCATCAAAAAGTGCACACCACCACGTAAATCTAAGCCAAGCTTCATTGGTGTACCACCCAAATTTTCTAACCAAGCAGGTGTATCAGGGGCTAAATTCATTGCCACAAAATAGTCATCACCTAAGGCTTTTTCGATTTTTTCGCGCGCGATTAACTGAGTATCCGAATCAATCAAACGAACAAGAATTTGTTCATTATCTAGCACAATGCTTTTGCTAGAAATATTAGCAGCGGCCAGTTCAGCGGTAACCTTTTCGACTACAGCAGCATTAACAATAGCGTTTTTACCTGCGGAAATTTGTACTGCATGATCTTCGCCATACAAATTTGGAGAGGCATATAAAGTACAGATGCCGACCACAAAGATTACCAATATGTACTTCCATAGCGGAGTTTGATTTAACACAAAAAATTCCTTCCATTCTTCCAATAAAAAGGGGCTTCAAGGCCCCTTATTCGCAATCTATATTTAGATCGCTTTCATAGTACCTTTTGGCAATACCGCTGAAACTGCAGATTTTTGAATGACA
>CAZMDX010000535.1:0-2745 GCA_964564805.1 uncultured Pseudoalteromonas sp.
AAATTTAATTAATCTATTACTCTGAGCTATGTCTTTTTCAAAAACAGTTTTACATACATCAATTGACTCGAAGTCGCTCTTTTCCTTGAAAGATAATAGCAAAAATAAAATCCCGTAAGTTTTCAGGTAACTACCTACGTCCTTATCTTTTATAAAGTCAAACAACCAATTGTTAAAGCTTCGTTCGTTTTTTTGAAATTTATATACAATCGATAATACTGCTACTGCGATTATGTAATTAAATGCAAACATTATTTTCCTTCTACTGACCGTTAACTCGCTGGTAACTTCTCATGGAGCGGATTATATTGTGAGCTGGGTAACACCGTGTTTGATTCCATAATAACTCTTTTAGTATCATCATTCATTCCCTCAAACATACCACCTCCGCTCTGTGGGGTAGCTTGAAGGGTCGCGCCAGCCTCTGAACCAAAGAAATCACCAGCATTTTTAATTACATGTTTAATTGCTTCCATAATATTGCCTGATGTAGTGCTCTTTACAGGATCTATAGTTTCTTTTAAAGAAGGTTGGCGAACTTCTGGTTTACTATTATTAACGGATTTTTGCATCTTAGTTTTGATTCGTTGCTTGCTGAACCTGTTGCTTTGGTGTTTGAGATGCTGCCGCTTTCTGACTATTGGCGATACTAGTTCTTACTCCTTGAGCTACTGGAGAAATACGTGTCACAACATTTATCTTGGGCGATATTATTAAAGAACTTTTACCAGTAGGGTCAGTAAATTTGTAAGGATTATTATTCGCATAAGCATAGCGATTAAAACTATGCACATCCCTAAACCCAAGCGGATCATTACTATAAAACCGCCCGATCACTGGATCATAGTATCGTGCCTGCATATAAAATAATCTGAAATATGATCCAGACTATTTTCTTGGATAAAGGAGAGAAAAATGCTTTGTGGAGAGAGCCTTACGTCCTTGGCTGCTTTTGAAGAATCATCCCAACTTTAGTAAATCTTATAAATTATAGCATTCGAGCAAAAAATTTGTAAGCAAGCGTTGTTTTACTCTCTATTTTCGATGACCGCATAGTTAGCTGTGATCAGCCATAAATACTTCTTGATACTTACTTTCTATAACCCTCACTTCATCGTCAGATAGCGCGGAAAACTCTCTAGTTGTCGCTCTCTTCGATAAAGTGCCATCACCCTGTCTTAAAAAATTGAGTAGTAAACTTAAACTTTTCTGAGGCATATCGAATCGATTATTTACATACTCCCAGATCTCATCGTATCTTTTTAAATAAAGAACTTCCTCAGGGAGAACTGTGTCAACTGTATCCTTAACACACTCAAACAAAAACTCTACTTGGCAAGTCATATCTCCGTACCGATACAGGTCAATTGTTTCGTTAGTGACATGGACATTGCTGTCTTCAGTAGGCTGCCATTCAATGTATTTTAAACGAGGCTTGGTGAATTGCTCCAATACCGCTTTATATTCTTCGATTCTTTCAAGAATGACAGCTGAAACAGGAAACACTAATCCTTTGGGCGTGAAACCACTTTCGGCTAATACATGATGAATTAAGTATCGATGAATTCGACCATTTCCATCTTCTAGAGGGTGAACAAATACAAATGCGAAAGCTATCACTGCGGCAGCTAAAACAGGATGAAGCTGCGACGCATTCATCAATTCATACGCATTAAGATAGGCGTTCAATAATTCATCTAAATCTTCTGGTTTTGCCGAGATGTGTTCTGGTATGGGTATGTTGGTAACACGATCATGTTCGCCAACAAAGCCTCCGACACAGCGGACCCCAGGCACTATAAATCGGCTATCAGGTATCACAACTTCTTGTAAACGCTCAATCTCTTCTATTGTGAGAGGCTGCATACCTGCTTGACCTATTACCTTTCCCCATCGTTCTATGCGATTATGAGGTGGTGTTTCTCCTTCAATTGTATAGGACGCTTTAGAGTCCGAAAGAAGCAGAAAAGCAGCAGCTCTTGCAAGTAAGTCACTGTGAACATTACCTATATTTTGTGCGGCCTTTTCATCTAAGCGTTGCTCTATATATTGAACAAGTTTGTCTGTTTTTCTGATTAAAGGGCAAAAACCATTAACACCTGGCAGGTTATTGTTGATCCGTTGACGGGATATTTTTATTTTACCGCAACCGAATTGCAATACTTCATTGAGCGCGTCTACGTAATTACCTGTATTCACATCCTCAATGGGTAACGTTTGCTCTGTAAGCCACTCATAGAAAAACCAAACTCGACGACTGTAAGACCCCGTTATTTCTTTTTCTATCGAAGCTACAATGTCTTCTATTGCCAAAGTTCCAAACAGACTCTTAATAATGGCTAAGTCAACACCTTCGTATTTTAACGCAAATGTTAATTGTGCAAACCAATGAGCCTCAGGCTGATAACGACTTCCCCATAACAACCATCTGTCTTTTGTGCGTTTTGCACTCTTAGCTGGAATAATCGCACATATGAAATAGGGGGCAGGAACTCTCAGTTGATATTCATTTATAAGCCAAGCATAACCAACAAGTTCCGCTTCAGGCTCTGGGAAGGCTTCTTCATCAAAAAACTTTGTTTGTTTAGTTAATACCATATCTTTAACCTGAAAAATCATTATTAAACATGAAATTTAATTATATTAAGATGCCATGTGTGAATATCAATTACAATCATGACCTGTGGTTAAGTATTCAACTACCAGCGTGAGAAACGATTATTAATCATGAAATTTAATTATTTT
>CAZMDX010000536.1:0-10505 GCA_964564805.1 uncultured Pseudoalteromonas sp.
GCTACCGCTGGCCAAATAAGCAGTAAATATTCGAGTTTAGAAATTGCAGAAAATATATTATGGTCTCCAATAAAAACATAGAAGTAGTCTGAAGACACTAGGCCTCGCATTAATCCTGCAAAGCCAAATGTCGCTAACAAAAGTAGTGTTTTTTCTTTTGGCCGTTGAACATAAAAAATCAAGTTCTGCATAACCACAAAAATACCAACACCAATAAGTAAGATTCTACTCGCCAAATCGAGATAAATACTTCGACTTACTTGCTGGTGCTCTTTGATAACAGGGCTCGCGAATAATCCGGCTCGGACAGACGTATGACTCGACAGATAGATAACCAGAGTCCCTTTATTACTGTCAGTAGGTAAATCTAAGATTGTCGTTCTATAGCGATGTTGCTGGTCGTTACCCTCTTTCGATATTTTTCCTGACTCTCCAAGATAACGGCTATTACCATCTACATCTACCCACCAAGCTTTCCAAGCATCACTCACACTACGCATATGAATCGCTAGTCATTTAAACACCCCTTTTAGACCTTCTATTTTAAGAAGGTAAGTGCCATAACCATCAACAAATGACTGCGTATTATCTTTATCGTTTTTGACAATACGCCCTAAAAAGTCTAGCTTAGGTATAGTCTTGATTGGGTACTTATGAGTATCTATTTCGTCTAAAGGTAACCATTCTCCCCAGTAAAAACCCCACTCTCCATTGAGTCTGACTTCGCCATTTTGATATTGTTGCGATACATTAATAGTAGGAATGGATTGTGTATTAGCATAAACAGAAAAAGTGAGGTTGCAGAGGAAACATAAACCCATTAAGAACGAACACGTCAGAAGGCGTTGCTTACTGAAAGAAGGAACGAATAAGAGCATAAGAGCAATCTTGAAGCATCGGAATTTCGAAGATATTAAGGCTAAACGATATAGCTGCAGTATGCAAACAACGGTTTCTCCTATGAGGTCGGCCTTAACAGCGGGTTTATCTTTACCCGAGCTTTCAAGCTCTACTCCTATCTATATTTGAAATATAAGATGTCAACCTATGTCTGATATTTAATCGAGCATCTCGTTCAACAGCTTATGCTTTTAATCTTGTAGTTATCGTTATAATCGGTTTTAAGACCTAAACACTCTGCTGAAAAGAATAATTTTTAGCAAAAAAATCTAACCCATTATAATATATAACTCAAATTTACATTTTATCATTTTTTATGTTATAAATAATTGGCATTATTATTCATTTAACTTACGAGATGACTATGGCAATGAATACAAATAACAAAGAACAACTTCTAAGCAACAACGATGTGGTGCACAAAATTTTGGGTCATATCGACAATTCGACAACGGATATTGGCAATAAAACTTGGAAGGAGCCCGTCGAAAACTACTGTTCGAAAGAGCGGCTAAATGCCGAGCTAAAACTACTACAAAATCGCAGTATCGTCTTTTGTCCTTCAGGTGCTTTTGCCAAACCTGGCGATTATGTTAGCCGTGATGTAGCGGGCATACCTTTGATAGTTGTACGCGGATTGGACGGTAAAATACGTGCATTCAAAAATGCCTGCCGCCATAGAGGGGTGCAACTGGCCAAAGGACACGGCTGCGCTCGGGCGTTGGTTTGTCCTTATCATGGCTGGGCTTACAGCCTTGATGGAAGCCTGCGTAATATTCCCCATGAAGATGGGTTTCCCGAGGTTGATAAGGCGACTCGAGGACTTGTTCCGGTACCATGTGCTGAGATCAATGGCCTAGTGTTTATTAATCAAGGTCCACAAGCAGACATACAGAACGATGTTTCGGCTGTGCCAAAACTAATGCATGAAGGTCACCGTTTGTTGAGTTCAGACAATATAATAGTACAAGCTAACTGGAAGCTTTATATAGAAAGTGCTCTTGAAGGTTACCATATTCGCGAAACTCACAAAGGCACCTTCTTCCCAGTTCAATACGATAACTTAACACTGGTCGAAGCCTTTGGTGAAAATAGCCGCGTGGCATTTCCCTACCAATCAATAGAAGGATTACGCAAGAAAAAAGAGACTACCCTGTGTATAGATGGACGACTGACCTACGTGTATCATTTATTTCCAAACGTGCTCATCTCAACCTTTCCAGGATGTATACAAGTGGTTGTTATTGAGCCCATTGATGAATCAACGACCCGTCAACATACCTATCTTGTCACTGATGTTGATGAAAACGACACTGAATTACTTGATAAAATTTTTGAAGGTCAGAAGTTCGCAGCAAAAGGAGCCATTGAAGACCAACAAATAGTATTATCAGCTCAACGAGGCCTTCTGAGTGGGGCTAACGAATATCTCGAATTTGGTCTGTTTGAAAGTGCAATTGGTCGTCTGCATACTCATCTTACGAAAGAGGTTGAGAAACTCGCTGAATCAGACAGACAATAAATTATGTCTCAAATTAAACCCACTTCTTTTATTGATAAGAAACTGGATAACGATTATCACACTAGATTATTATCCAACTATCCATCATCAAACCGATTATTGCTTTCACTATTTAGCCAACCTAACCTGAAACATATGACAATCAAGCAACTGATCGCTTGGGGCGAGTTATTTGAGCATGAACCAGCGACCATTCGAGTCGCGGCAGGAAGGTTAGTCAAACAAGGTTTTTTACAGGCCGAGAAACGCGGAAGTTACAACATAGGAAAAACTGACGAAACGATCCGCCAACTCGCATCAACATGGAGACATTCTTTAGCTAGAGTTGAGCAATGGAAGGGGGGATGGTTATGTGTTTACACCGCACATCTTGGCCGCACCTCTAAACAAAACATTCGAGTTAGAGAGCGCGCTTTTCGCCTAACAGGATTTAAACCTCTAGAAAAAAGCCTATGGTGTCGTCCAGATAACCTTATGGAAACCACAGATTCTACATTTACTAGACTCGTCGAAATTGGGCTCGAAAATACGGCTATTTTAATGAAAGTTGATCGTTTTAATCGTGACCTAACAACAAACCCCATGTTTTTGTGGTCATCAGAACAGTTAGAAGATACTTACGAGTTGTTAGTTTCCCTATTGGAGAATAGTGCACGACGTCTGCCCTACCTGGATATCAAACAAGCTACCAGAGAGTCATTTCTAATTGGAGAGCATGTGATACGTCAAATCAACCAAGACCCTTTATTACCCGAAGAAATGGTGAATACATCTGCAAAAAAAGCATTGCTAGCTAAGATGATTGCTTACGATGGCCTTTGTCATCCCATCTGGCATAAATTTGTTTATCATTCCTGAGACAAAATATAAGGGATTACAAACGTAGGGAATTACAAAGAGAATTACAAAGACACCCATCATCAATATCATCAAAAAAACTTTAATTTTACCCGTTCTCTTTTAATGTCAAAAAATAGAGGCTGCTAACTCATTTAGCAGCCTCTATACCCATGGCAATAAATGAATTAGCAGCTCACTGTCTTCATTTAAGGTTGTAACACTAGAGCGTGACGGAAAATCGTATCCAGTTGAGGTTCCAAGCACTGCCAACAGAATATAATCGTAAGGTATGCTCACCGGCAGGTAATGTTACAATTTTGCTTTGAGTAGTCCAAGTCTGCCAACCCCCTGTAGCAGGTACTGTGACTGTATCGATAAGTTGATCATTGACCTTCACAGTAAAGCCATCACTGCCGGTCTCAGTGGCCAACCGATACTCCACCAGATAACTGCCCGCCTCACTGATATTGACCGTATATTCGAGCCAATCGCCTGCATCGGCAAAACCGGTATTATTACCACCACCGGTATCCGATGTCGCTTCTACAGTAAAACCATTCATTTCGGTCCAGTTTTCTGCTTGGACAATACCGGGAATTGAAACAATACGACTACCGGTGACAACTTCGTTACTGTCATAACTACTATCTTGTGCGTCAACGGCAGTTATTTTATAGTAATAAGCATTGTTATCTGAGATTGTTGAATCAAGGTACGATACGGCATTAATATTTTCAGCAAGCAATTGATAATTTATATTATTATTAGCACTGCGGTAAATATTATACCCTGTCACGTCTGTTTCTAGATTAGCTGTCCAAGTTAAACTAGCCACACCTGCATCAACTGAGACGCTTAAATTAGTTGGTGTAGAAGGCAGTGTATATAATCCGGACGCTTCTAGCGCGGTCATCGCATCAAGTAATGGTTGATGCAAGTCATATTCGATCGAACCAAATAATTCAAAAAGCGCTTCAATGTCCGATATTGGATCAGCAGAAAAGTCAACCGCTGGTACTGAGTCGCTAGCAAGTATATCGTTACCGTCTATAGGCATATTTTCTACTATATAAACTTCAGCCCAAGAGTCTACACTTGAGTTGTCTTTAAATACGCCAGAAAATTTATAGCGTTTGCCACCTTGCAAAGTAATCGCTTGATAGATACCACCGTTAATTTCTGAGACTGTGCTAACGGAGCCACTATGCATTCTTAACACAGCACCTTCGGAGCCAGTAGGCAGTTTTTCATCATCAATTAAATTAAAGTCTATTGTTGGAGCACCGTTAACGGTCCAAGTTGTCCAATTACTATCTGAGCCAAAGTTTCCGTTTAATATAATTTCATTACCCATATCATCTAGTAGGCTTAATTTATCAAGGCTAACATCAAGGCTGCCGCCAGCAATTGCCCCAAATTTAATGACTAGGTAATATATTTTTTCACCTGCTACAGCAGGCTCAATTAGAGAAGTGGACGCAGCACAAGCATCATCAAAGGTACTATCCCATCCGGCACAATCCCACGTTGACGCTTTCGTTACCAAACCTAAACCAGAAGTATCTTGCTTATTAGTGACCATGCCCCAAGTACCACTACCATGGCCTCCGCCCCCAGTTAAAACTTTAAAAGACCAGCTTGTTGCTGCCCAATTGAACTGAGCAAATTTATCATAAGTGGCGCGTGCATTTTCTCCGCCGAATTCATAACCTGTATTTGCCCATGGCTGAAATTCACCCACTAACAATGGTGATGATAAGTTTTCCATTTTTGTCGCCCAAGCACAGACGCCACCAGTGCCATCTTCACCACAAGTTAACCAATCTCGGTGTGTTTCATAAGTAGGCTCGCCCCAACCGAAAATACCAGGATAAAAATGCATTTCAAACGCAATATTACTACCACCAAACGTGTCAGGATGACCATACGAATCAATACCCTCATTATGACCTGGTAAAATAATAATTTTATCGGCGTCTACTGCGCGAACAGCATCATGTAAATCAAGCATAACATTGGCAAGGTTGCTGGCATCAGTACCCCAGGGTTCATTCAGTAAACCATAACCGGCTACGGTGCCATTATTTTTATAACGCTCTGCTATTTGTTGCCATAACCAAGTAGTACGTTCTTGATATTCAGGTGTGCTCCAGAATAAGTTTTTGCCTGCGCAGCCAGAATGATCTTGCCAGCCTTGAGCACCCACTGCGCCATGTAAGTCTAATATCACATACATACCGTGCTCTTCTGCTTGTTTAATGGTGTAATCTAAGTATTGCCAAGCATCACTGCGCAGCATCATTGGATTTTTTTCGTCTTCAATTAAATTCCAAATGAATGGCAATCGGATAACATTCAAACCAAATCTAGCCATGATGTCCCAATCGCGTTCTGCTATCCAGTTGTCACGGAACAGGTCCATTAGTCGCTCACGCTCATCAAAACCGAAACGTTCGTCCAAAGTCGCTTCTAAGGTACATTGATCCGTCGCCACGGTATTAGATGATTGATTCATCATCCAAAACTCATGCAATAACCAATTACCTAGATTTGTCCCTTTTAAAATAACAGTATCATCCGCTGCATTGACCCATTTAACACCATCGGTATGAAGTGCAGACATTCCTACCGGGGTTGGCACAGGCGCTGGTTCTGGTTGAGGACTTGGCACAGGCGTTGGGATGTTAACTTCATTCTCATCACCACCACCTCCGCATGCAGATATAAAACTGATAGTTAGAACCAATAGTAAAATTTTTGAGATAGATTTTATGTTCATTTAGCACCTTCATTAAAATACCGTATTGGTATATTGATTAAGCCTCAATCGACCGTCAAGTCTATATATACTTTTAATGTCAATGCTCAATCAATAAACATGCAGTTTCAATGACAACGATTATAAAAAAGTCATGTGGTTAGACTGGTAGTAATAGGATATGGTTATTTATATTTTTTAAAAATAAAAAATCTCAGGAAAATAATGCAACAGAATCTGCCGACATTAACGCTAAAATCTCTACTAATTTCACTATTGCTATTTATCCTTATCGCAACCTTTATCAAGTCGCAATTAGGCAGTGTTAATGCTTTATCAGAGGCCGCACCTGTCAATGTTTTTTCTAGCGAGCGAGCGTTCAATATGTTGGAAAAATTGACTCGTGAACAAATACCACATCCAGTCGATAGTCTAGCCAACCGAGTGGTTGAGCAACGCCTAGTTAGCCTACTTAGAAATATGGGATATCAGGAAGAAATTCAGGATATTCGAATTTGTTGGGATAGTGACAAAGGATTGGCTAGATGCACGCGAGTGAGAAATATTATTGTACATATAAAAGGAAGTGAAAATGGGAAAGGGATCTTGCTTTCTGCACACTACGATTCTGTAAGCGCCGGTCCAGGTGGCAGTGATGCAGGCGCAGCAGTTGGCACCTTGCTGGAGACTGCCCGTTTGTTGACACTCGCTGAGCAGCCGCGAAATTCCATCGTACTATTATTTAATGAAGGTGAAGAGTTTGGCCTGTTTGGTGCAAAAGCTTTCATGGAAAAACATCCTTTGGCTAAGACCCTGCAGCTTGCTATAAACGTCGAGGCGCGCGGCAGCTCGGGTAAGAGTGTAATGTTCGAAACAGGCGAAGACAGTGGCTGGCTAGTTGAGCATTATGCTCAAACTGCAAAGGCACCATTAAGTAGTTCGCTATTTTATGAGGTTTATAAGTTTCTTCCCAATGACACTGACCTCACTGTTTTTAAAAGACATGGTCTACAGGGCCTCAATTTTGCCCACGCAGAACGATTGCCCCACTATCATACGCCGTTGGACAACCTTGAAAATCTTGATCGCGGAAGTTTGCAGGAGCACGGCGACAATGTTTGGGGTGTATTAAATAATATTAAAAATTTGGATTTAAGCAAAGTTGAAACGGGTAATTTAGTTTACACCGATGTGTTAGGGCTGTTTGTCATTAGTTGGAGTGAATCTGCCAGTATGGCAGTTTCAGCATTATTGGTTGTGTTTTTAGTGCTTGTAATAGTTCTATTTTTAAAGCAACAACAAATAAACACCAAACATGTATTTAAAGGTTTGCTGGCGACATTGATTATATTGCTGTGTTCAGTTCTTGCCGCGATGGGTATTAAATTACTAACTCAAACTATCAGTGGGAGTGATTACCCCTGGTATAGCAATCAGCTGCCAATGCAGTTAGCACTGTGGTTCAGCGTGGCACTTCTCAGTCTGTCAAGTGGCCGTTGGTTTGCTCACAATGCTAACTCAATTAATATGTTGCTTGCAGTCAGCGTATTTTGGGTACTGCTAAGTTTGGTAACGAGTATTTTGATGCCTGGGATCAGCTTCTTGTTTATTCTGCCGGCCGTCGCCAGTATTGTGGGTTTACTCGCGCTTGTTTGGTTAGTTTCGGCTGATTTTCCAAAACAATCAAAAGCTACGATACATGCTTTTGTGTTAATCATTAGCTCGAGTATATGTGCAATAAGTTTTATGCCGATTGCCTATGTTTTTGAAATCATGGTGAGTTATCAGATGAGTGCGGTAATTGGATTGGTACTGGGATTTGTTTTTATCTCTTTACTGCCACTTTTAACAATGGATTCAAGTTCTGCCAATGGATTCAAAAAACTACTTTATAGTGTATCGATAGTTATGTTGTTTGGGGTTGCCGGGACAAGTTTGCAGGCTACATATACCAAATGGATGCCTCAACACCTTAATATGCAATATGTACAAAACGCAAAAGGTGAAGCTTTTATCCTTAAGGGACATCAAAGAAATCAACCATCCACTGAACTACTTAACGCTCTTTCCGGGGAAACTCAATTGTCAGCAGTTCTACCTTGGACTTCATGGCAGTTCTACAATACTAAGGTGGACTCTGAAATACTTGAGCCGGCGACAGTTGATATTCTTGAGCTTGAAAGCAGTGAATTCGCAAAAAAAGTGCAATTAAACTTATCGGCATTCTCAGAAAATTTAAGCGAGCTCATTGTTTATGTGCCAATTAATTCGGGTTTACAGTCGATTGAAACTAATGGTGAATCCCTTATGTTTAAGAATGAAAAGGGTTTCCGCAATGACTACTATCAATATCATTGTAGAGGTTTATCGTGTGCTGAAACACAACTGTTGCTAAACTTTTCCCAGGAAAAACCTACCAAAATATTTATTGCTTCAATCTATACAGATTTGCCGTCTTCGTTTAGTGAATTATCCAAACTAAGAGGCGAAAAAGCAGTTCCTTACCAAAATGGCGATCAATCCATCATTTATACCGAATTGAAGTTATAGGGCTAATCAGATGTTGTTTCGGTCAATAATACTAAATATGACAGTGTCACGTTGTAGCATTTTTTATAGACTTTTTATGAGGTCCTTTCCTTAAGTTGTAGTTAACAATTTTGTCTTAGGTGTTGTGGCGATGTTTGCCTTAATATTTGTGCTTAAATGGGTGATGACGAGGATTGATCTTATTTAGAGAGGCAAAACTGATGGTTAATGGCTTTAAGTGTTTGTGCAACATTGTGTAAATGAGTTGTCAATTAAAGTTTTTCATTCGATAGATACCCAAACTGACGCTTTTTAAAGGCTCAGTTTTGGCTCGTTTATTTACAACCCAATTTTCTCAATTTCTCACGCTTGCTTGATTGGTTTAATGCGGATGTAGTTAATGCACTCATGAGCAATATTATTGAAACAATACTTTTTATGACCTTCATTAATTAAAAAAATCGCTTAATTGCTCAACAATAATCGTCAAGTATTTATATATATCAGTATTCTATTTGCTCTAAATTGCTCATAAATACTAACCAGAATTCCAGCAGATAGCACCGTTTTGTTGTTCAGCTAATAATGGCTAAGGTCTGCTTTGCATCTTTGTGAGAATGTGTAGTCTAGTTTTAATGACGCTGGTGTGTGGTAACTCACTGATTACTCAATTATAAATTTTTGAGTCAGTCACCGCAGCCTGTAGCTTCTCTTGTTTCAAAAACTACGCTTTTAACTATCAACGCCATATTTCTTAGAAAAACAGAAATTGATTAATATAGTTTGCTACCCCAACCAAGTTTTGTACGTAACACATTGAAATAATTATAGTCTTTGGGATGGATTAGAGATAGCTTTGCCGGATTTTTACATATAACGATTTCGTCACCAGGTAGCACTGTTAGTACAATATGGCTGTCACAACTGACTTGCATATTATCAGTGTTTTCAGGTGAAACTTTCAACTTCACTGTGCTGTTGGCATCAACCACTATCGGGCGGCTGCTTAATGTATGTGGGAACATAGGTACGAGTGTTAAAGCATCCAAATTAGGTGTAAGGATTGGCCCTCCACCTGATAAAGAATAAGCGGTAGATCCAGTAGGTGTGGCCACAATTAATCCATCAGAACGCTGACTAAAAACGAAGTTATCATCAAGATATACTTCAAATTCCATCATATGGGCTACTTTTCCGTGGTGTATGACCACTTCGTTTACTGCAGAGTCTTTGCTTTGAACTTTGCCATCCCGATAAACTTCAACTTCTAGCAAGAAACGTTGTTCTATCTGACAATCACCATCAAAAATACTGTCAAGCTGTGGTTCAAAGTCATCAGGATTAATGTCGGTCAAAAACCCTAAGTTACCGCGGTTCACTCCCACCACTGCCACATTAAACTCTGCAAGTACTCTTGCGGCTCCAAGCATGTTGCCGTCTCCACCAACCACTATAGCTAGGTCAGCTTGTTTGCCAATTTCTTTTATATCGGCAGATTCAAAACCATTTGCATCTAGCTTTAGTGAAGTATTAGTCTCGACTAATACTCGGCAACCTCGTTTAGTCAAATAGACTATTAACGCCTTTAGACTCAAATTTGCACCTTGATGTGCTTGTTTGCCAATTAAACCTACGGTTTTAAACTTCATTGAAAACAACATAAATAACTATTTGCCTGAGTATAACCATGGGAGAGTTTGAAAGTCATATTTTTCGTTTGTATTATTTGATTGACTGCAGGATTTGATCCTCCTTATAGTGTGTCCTTTAATTTTGTATATCACTAAAAGAAGAGCGCTAATTAATGGGGCCATTAATGTTAGACGTGTCAGGTTTTGAGCTGACACTTGAAGAGATAGATATTCTCGATCATCCTTTAGTTGGCGGGCTTATTTTATTCAGCCGCAACTATTACGACCAAAAACAGCTTTCTGACTTGGTTCGACATATTAGATC
>CAZMDX010000537.1:0-3193 GCA_964564805.1 uncultured Pseudoalteromonas sp.
AACCAACTTAACAAAATCAATAACACTGATCCCATTGATTGAACAGCTCTGAACCTGCAGGTTTATGCAAAATTTATATTTTCTATTCGTGATCTCAAATAATTCCGTTTAGTGGTTAAGCGGTGTACTCTTCGAGCTGAAATTTATAAGCAGACAAAATTGGGATCCAATAGAGATATGAGTAATTTGCTTGAAGCCTTGAGCTTTACCCGCGGCCCAAACATGAAGAATCGCTTTATGTTAGCCCCGCTCACGAACTGCCAGAGTCATGATAACGGCGTGTTGTCCGACGAAGAATTCAAATGGCTCACTATGCGCGCCGAAGGTGCCTTCGGTCTTACCATGACCTGCGCAGCTCATGTGCAAGCGATAGGACAGGGCTTTCCCGGTCAGCTAGGTGTGTTTGACGACATACATCTAGAAGGCTTGAGCCGACTAGCTGCGGCCATCAAGGCCAACGACAGCGTAGCGATCTGCCAGATACATCACGCGGGCATGCGCTCGCCGTCTGAGATTATTGGCACTACCCCGGTCTGCCCATCCGACAACGAAGAAACGGGCGCTAGAGCACTAAGTACCCAGGAAGTACAACAGCTGATCGCCGACTTTGTCGCCGCCGCTGTGCGATCCGAACGGGCTGGTTTCGATGGTGTAGAAATTCATGGCGCCCATGGCTATGTGCTGTGTCAATTCCTGAGCAGCCAGATCAATCACCGCAATGATCAATACGGTGGCTCACTGGAAAATCGCAGCCGCGTATTCTTCGAGATTATTGAAGGCATCCGCGCACAATGCGGTGCCGAGTTTATGGTAGGCGTGCGTCTATCGCCGGAACGTTTCGGTATGCAATTGTCTGATGTGGTGGAAGTCGCCCAGCGCATGTGCGCCGAGGGTAATATCGACTTCTTGGATATGTCGTTATGGGATGTGTTTAAAGAACCCATGGAGGAAGACAAACAGGGCCGCAGCTTATTGTCCTACTTCACTGAGTTAGACCTAAACGGCGTGCGCCTAGGTATCGCTGGCAAGATCCGTACTCCAGCCGAAGCGAACCAAGCTATGGCTAATGGGGTGGACTGGATCATGCTCGGCAGAGCCGCGATCCTGCATCACGATTTCCCAGCGCAATACGCGAATAACCCAAACTTCGTACCGGTTGAAAATCCAGTATCTGTCGAACACCTCAAAGCTGAAGGCTTGTCGGATAAGTTCGTGACTTACATGAGCAGTTGGAAGGGCTTTGTCGCAGAAAACTAAACGCACAGGATCGAAGTAGTCAAGTTCTGAGGGAGTCCCACGAATTTAAGCTACATTTAATGTTATTGAGGTGACTTGAATATCTGTATGTAGAATAGATTAAGTAAAACAATTCACATTAAGCCGTAGTGATTTATTCTGAATGGTTCGCCTGAAAAGATCCTGCGGGGGATGTGTGTTGTAAGCAGTAGAATTGAATAAATGGCGATATGAAATATGAATTAGACTTTGCATATTAAACAAATGTAAAAGCATACGACTTGGCCAGTTTACCAAGGTTATCGATAACTGGTTGTCCTCAGCACATCATTTAACGAGGTAATAACCGCCAAGCCAAATTACAAATACACCCATTGTAAATATAATCTAATAGCTCTACATATTTTGCTACATTACCTTGGGTGTATTGTTAAATACTCAGCATAAGAGTTAATTTAACTCTGTTATGACCTCGATAGTTTCTGACAAAGTTACGTTATTTGACGAAAATCACAGTGTATTACCGAGCATTACAAACCGAGGCAGAGCAAGTTCTCGTAAAGGGACTATTTACTGACGTTAATGTCACAGCACGGCCACTAGACGAACTCCCGTCAGATGCCGCTGTCACTCACGTAAATTTTATCGGGGTGGTCGATGCGATTAATGCGGTAACACAAACGATTGAGGATGAACCACATCTTGTTGCTTAGTTTGGCTTGGCCATAGAAGACGCCCAATGGTACTGGCTCGACATTCACCACAGCACTACCAGTAAGGGCGTCGCAGTTACAAGATTAAAGTAGTTATTGGGCTTAAAGCGTGTCATCTGTCTTGGCGACAGTGACAACGCTCTAAGTATGTTCGAAGCAGCCGACGAGAGTTAAGCGCCGACCAATGCCAATAGTGTAATCAAATCTGCCGCTAAAGCAGTCGTAGAGCATCACAACAAGGAAGGTATTGCCAAATTTCAGCGTAATCGATATTCACTTGATTCAGCAAATGGTTAAGAAAAACCAAACTTTAATCATTGTAAGTAAAGACTGAAGTCCTTAATTTTTTAATCTCAGTTGTAAATAAATCACCAACAATACTTTGGCGACTCAGTTTGAAAGCACAATTAAACTTGAGGAGCAGTTGTTAAATGCTCGAGCCTTCGCGCTGAATAGCAACCCAAGCTTCAATTGATTCATCAATCTTAATTGGCAGCACACGCCAGTACATGATAAATGGAGTACCATCTTTTTTATAGTTGATAGCTTTTCCTTCGAAGTTGTTACCCGACTTCATTGCGTCAGTGAGGCGACCGATGACTTTTTGATCGGTCCCAGCACCCTGAAGAATTCGAGGCGTTTGCCCAATAACTTCTAACGGATCATGACCAGTAAGGATTTCAAAGGCTTTATTGGCATAAATGACTTTCCCCTCAAGAGTTGCGTCAGTAACTAAAATTGAGTCGAAACTATTTTCCGCCAGCACCTTTAATAATTCTAGTCTAGATTCTACTTTCTCAAGGCACGTTTCGATTGTGTTGACCATTATTGCTCCTGGTATTGTGAGTTCAAAATCTTTACGGGGCGAGGGACCTTTTCAGATCACCCACAATATTAACAGAAAGAATTAACTAAAATTAATAGGACACTCGTGTTAATTCTTCACCCAGTCGGCAAAGCCAATGCCCTCCCCTCGATTCAAAGCTTGAAAAGGCAGGGTTTCAAAATTACAGGTGTCACGCTATGCCCACCGCAACCCTGTTGAAACAAAAATTCCATCGGTTCGCCGTCTAGAAGACTATCAATATTCAAGCTATCCAGCCTACATAGGCCAAAGCGAAGTGCCTCATTGGTTAGAAGTGGTTTTAACAAAGCAATTACTGGGGCACAAGGGATCAATTGGTGCCTACCGTCAATTTGTAATGCAAGGCAGTGATGAAGCTACCATCGCTTTTCATCAAACG
>CAZMDX010000538.1:0-2488 GCA_964564805.1 uncultured Pseudoalteromonas sp.
CAATGTTCTAGATGCCCCTGATAAACCTTTATCTGTGTAATGTCTGTTGATAATAAAACGTAGCGTTGCACTTGACCCGCTTCATTTTTTTCAACGCTTACAGTGAGCGTCTTGACATAAACTTCACCATTGTTATGTCGATTTCACACCTCGCCTTGCCTTGCCTCGCCAGTTTCCTTATGCCAAAAGCGTAACTCACATTTGACGATAAAACTTTGGTGATTGTCGTCCAAATTGCAGTATACGAGGGTTTTTTCCTAATACTTCCTCGCGAGTGAAGGCATTCATGCGGCTAAAAATTTCGTTGACATCAACAATAGTTTCATCGACATCTTCTTATGCCAATACCTATTCATGTCAATGTCCAAAAATATGTATAGCCAAAAAAAAACAAAACATGTTTCCGCTATCGAATGACGTAATGTTGTGCATGCTTATGGCAGTGATCTTAGCAGTCATGCAACGTTACAGTTTGATGAGTAGTCAGTGACTATGGGTGAACATGTTTTTCTTTATGGTGATTCTGGGTCGGGAAAGTCTACTCTGCTCCATTTACTTTCAGGTATTTTGACGCCAAAAAAGGTAGTGTCAATGTGTTTGGCACTGAATTTTCAGTTCTTTCAAACAGTGAACGAGACCGCCTTCGTGCACAAAATATCGACGTGGTCTTTGAACAGTATAATCTCATCCCTTATCTTAATGCGTTGAAAAATATTGAACTAGCTGTCTACCTCGCTAGATCACCTAAAAAAGATATTTCAACACAGATAAGTCAAATGATAAGCGCACTACGATTACCAAATTCCAACACTTAAACACACCAGTGTCATGTTGAAGTGTTGTCAAGAAACAACGGGTTGCTATCATAGGAGCCTTTGTTAACACAGCGCAATTGTTGTTGATAGATGAACAGACATCAGCACTGGATCATTCTGCAAAAAATGCGTTTATGTCGCATTTGTTAGACATCATTGAGTAGCATAATACGACTATGGTGATTGTGAGTAGTCGACAGACCGTCACACTGACGATCCTATCGTTAGTTGTCAGTATGAGTGTGTTAATAAGTGTTGAGCATACTAGTGCACAAGTTAAAAAAAGCTTCAATAGAACCATCTCTTGTATAAACCTAATTGTGGGCGTACCAAGTGGTGAATTAAATTTATTGTTGCACTCAGTGTTTAGGATGGGAAACCCCACAAATAATATTCGCTATGACAGTTTTAGTATGCTCAAGTCACACAAATCTGTTGAGTGGGCTATTCCTATTTCACTTGATGATTTTCAACGGGATTTCGAGTGATGGGAATAAATACGGACTACTTTCGTTACTTTAAGTTTGGTAACGATAGGGCATTAACATTGGCTTAAGGTGTTATTTTTGACCGTCCGTTTGATGTGGTCATCGGTGCTAATGTCGTAAGTTTATTGCACTATAAAAGGGAGGCAAAATTGTCATTGCACACGGGTTGGGTGCTATAAGCTTTGTTAATCATGATCAAGCCTCTTTTACAATATCGGGTATTCTTGAACCTACAGGAACGTAAGTTGATAAAACTGTGCACCTCAGTTTGGCTGCAGTAGAAGCGATTCATTTACCAGCCAGACAACTTCAAAATTGGGTCAATAATCCTGATGCGCCATTACCTTTACTTGAAAGTATCACTTCGGTCATACTAGGGCTTAGAAAAAAATTACGATGTTTACGCTTCAGAAAAAAATAAATAATTATCAAACAGATAGACTCATGGCAGTCTTGCCAGGCGCGTCTATGACGCAGTTGTGGGAGTTGATGGCAGGGGGCAACCATTTACTTAAGATCATCGGTTATCTTGTGTTGTTGGCGTCTCTACTTGGTTAAGCCAACATACTATTAGCGACCATGATCGAACGACAAAAGGAAATCGCGATGCTGCGAACACTGGGCGCATCGCCCAAACCCATTGTATTATTGGTGATTTTGGAAGCATTAATGATGAGTATTTTGGCACCACTATTTTATTTCGCTATTGTCACACTAATGCTGACATTACTTGAAGCTGGTTGGCCGCACATTATGGACTGTTTTTAAGTCATAACGTGTTATCAGCGGACTTACTTATACTGTTGTCCATCATTCTTGGGGCAACACTTATCACTGTATTAATACCAGGATTAGAAGCGTACAAGAAAGTATTGCACCGACAACTTTCAAGTTAATGTTACTCTCATAAAGTGCGGTGAAGATATGGGACTGATGAAAAGAGAGCGCAAAGCACACTTGTATCCAGTGCTTTCTGATGTTTGTTCATTAATTACTTTCAAGTACATGTTATCGCTCCAGAAAATTGAAATTTAATTGAATCACCTATGCTGGATTATTGACATTAACAATGTTTTATCTGGATATGCAGAAACTAAAGTAGCTGTTTTTTATTGTTTTGCTATTTTGGATCGTCACTTTTTCTTTATCGGAATCATCTGGTATATATTTTAATAAAGTGAGTAA
>CAZMDX010000539.1:0-1581 GCA_964564805.1 uncultured Pseudoalteromonas sp.
CGTGAATACTTAGGTGCACGCAATAGCCGCTTTAAAATTTTCCCCGGTTCTGGCTTAGCTAAATCTCAACCCAAATGGACTATGGTAGCCGAGTTAGTTGAAACGGCTCACTTATTTGGACGAGTGGCCGCAAAAATCGAACCAGAGTGGATTGAGCCACTGGCGCAACACTTAACTAAAACGGAATACTCTGAGCCTCATTGGTCAAAAAAACAAGGTGTGGTACAAGCTTTTGAAAAAGTCAGTTTATATGGTCTGATACTCATTAACCAAAGACGAAAAAACTACAGCCATATTGATCCAGAAATTTGCAGAGAAATATTTATTCGCGAAGCTTTGGTCAACATGCAGACTAAATTAAACTTTGCCTTTTTATCTCTTAATCAAAAAATGATAGAAAACATTGAAGGTCTAGAAGAAAAAAGCCGGAGACGGGATTTATTAGTCGATGAAGGCACTTTAGTCGATTTTTATGGTGAAAAAGTCCCCAAGCATATTTGCTCTGAAGTTAATTTTAAAAAATGGTGGAACAAACAAACTACCGAAAATCCTGACCTACTTAACTTTGACCCTAAGGCTTTGCTCAGAAAAGATACGCAACATATCAATGCATTGTCATTCCCAGAAACTTTTAGGCAACACAACTTAACGCTGGGATTAGATTATCATTTTGATCCAAAAGATAAAGATGACGGTGTCAGTTTGATGGTGCCATTAGCATTACTCAATCAAGTGACTCCTGTTGGACTCGATTGGCTTATTCCAGGATTACGTCATGAACTTATCGTGGCTTTGATTAAAGCGCTACCAAAATCTTTAAGGCGAAACTTTGTGCCTGCTCCCAATTACGCTGATGCTTGTTTGGCGGATATGCCACAAACTGATAAGCAAGGTGTCCCTATCGCGTTTTTAACTGCTTTGTCCTTAAAATTAAAGCGTATGACGGGACGTGGACCTGAAGCCAGCGAATGGCAACAAGACAGATTGCCACAACATTTAATTTTTAATATCAAAGTTATCGACCAAGATACCAAGGTTATTGCCCAAGGCCGTGACTTGTTTGCATTACAACAAAAACTACAAGGCAAAGTAAAACAAAACTTACAAGCTGTGGCCACACCTGAACTTGAGAAAACCGGTTTGATCACTTGGGAAATCGATAACTTGCCAAATGAGTTTATCAATAAATCAAGTGGCTATGAAATGAAGGCCTACCCAGCTTTAGTCAATGAAGGCAATACGGTAGCTGTTAAATTATTTGACCAACCGCATATTGCTCAAGCATCCCACAAACTGGGATTGCGTAAATTAATTATACTGGGGATCCCTTCACCGGTAAAATATTTACAGGAAAAATTGCCTAATAAAGCCAAGTTGGGATTATATTTTAATCCTTTTGGTCAAATCAAAGCCTTAATCGACGACTGTATTGATGCAGGTGTTGACCAGCTTATTAACCAATACTGCCAAGAGAATAATGGTGATATTCGCGAAAAACTTCATTTTGATCGTTGTTGTGAGTTTGTTAGGCAAGAAATTAACGTGACTGTTTTACGTATTGCTCAACAAGTTGAGGTAGGC
>CAZMDX010000540.1:0-5260 GCA_964564805.1 uncultured Pseudoalteromonas sp.
GCAGAAGTACGTTGTGCCAAGGTATATAAAGAGGCAATGAAACGCAGCTTTAAAAAAGCTGCGCAATATCAGGAAGGCCGCAAAGTACGAAACACTCGCCGAGCACGGGCTATGGAGAAAGGCTCTAAGTTTGGTCGTAAGCAGCAAGAAGATGCGTGGCAAAATACTGAAGTCGATGCATTGTTCAAGCTGGCTAAGGCTGGGGTTAGAGTGCCTGAACCTTATGGCTGCTATGAAGGTGTGTTGCTTATGGAATTGGTCACAGATGACGAAGGCGAAGTAGCACCCAGATTAAACGACGTGTCAATGTCTGCAGAGCAAGCAATTGAAGACCACAATTTAGTGATGGTCTATGTGATGCGGATGTTATGTGTTGGTTTGATACACGGTGACTTGTCTGAGTTTAATGTGCTGGTGGATGATTACGGGCCAGTGATCATTGATTTACCTCAAGTAGTGGATGCTGCTGCAAATAATAATGCCTTGAGTATGTTAAAGCGTGATGTGCGTAATATGAGTGAATATTATGGCCAATTCGCCCCTGAATTGACAAAAACGTATTATGCTGAAGAAATGTGGGCTTTGTTTGAAGCAGGCGAACTAACAGCTGAAACTGCATTAACAGGGCATTACGTGTTACCTGACGATGACGCTGACGTAGACTCGGTATTAGAAGAAATCAAAGCCGCTTTTGCTGAAGAACAAGAACGCCAAGAAAGAGTAAAAGAGGCTAACGAACCCCTTTAATTTATTTTCATAAAGTAATGAACATTTACCTAATTCCTGTCTTTAAAGCTATGAGCTATGCTGCGGCCTTTATAGTAGAGACGGGTCTTATTAACGTAACCCCAAACTTCATTACTGGATACGAGGTTCTTTTAGAAAAGTATTTTAATTTATTCCCCCATTGAAAATCGATTAATAAAGTTATGTAATAAAAAAATCGGTTCAAATTTCCTCTATGTGTCTATGATTTTTTGTTTTTCCTGAGCCTGCCTTAGCCTTTAGGAACAATTCATAAACATTGAGACAACAGGTCGTTGTCTTTTGGAGAGATAGTCGGTCGTTATAGAGGATTTCAGGTCGGCCTTTCGTAATGTTTTGTCAGCGCTATAACGAATAAAATAGGCGGCTTGTTCTGCCATTTATTATCTGGGCTCCTTGTCACAGCTATTTTATTAATCGCGTCGTGTTCCAACATGGCTCTCTCAATTTGTGCTGAAAACAGGCTTAGACTACTGTGGATCATTATCTCTTTGACGCGGTCGGTAAGCTTGATGTGGCCTAGCGCATCTATGCATCTTAGATCATCCGAATGGGCAAAGACCTTATTGTGAATTGCTAGGCAAGTTGCTTGCGGATTGTCATTGTAGGTAAATATTACGCGGCAGGCTCACACACAAATTTCGACTCGTTTACATACCGGTAAAATTGAATTAGTTTGAGGTGTGCAGATTGCAATCTCAGCATGTGCTAAAGGTTGAGATCCTGTCTCGATCAGTTCCTGAACGTCTCTTCAGACCATGACTTCGTTAACAAGGCGATGCCTCCGTTTGGTCGTAGATGGTTTGAATAGACGCAATAGACATAGCTCAAGTTTCGTGACAACGTTTAGGTACGTTTATTAAACCGCCAGTCATGACCCGCTTTATTGAGAATAGATGGCGCCTGAGGGACGTGCTTCGACGTTCAGAGGCACTGAGATAATAGAGGATCCATCATAAATGGGAAGGTGTAGGCGCTCTATTGTATTAGTCATGATGGCTAGTTCAGACATCAGTATAAGCAATATGTTAGCCACGATTTTTAGGTTGTTCAGCACAGAAATAGCAAACCCTGCTGTATAAAACAAATCATATTGTCAATAAAAGTGTCTCCTTGTTTTAGCTCATGATGATGCAGTAGTGAAGCTGTTTGAAAACAGATTGTGCTAGATGAATCTTAAATTTTTTAGTCGACTCGATTAGGAGTTACGAAGTTCGCCATTAGCCTCACCAGCCCCACCAGTGTCAATTGCTGCATTATGTCAGTTAACAAAATGCGGTATTGAATGCCCAGTATCATTCGCTGCGTCTGCGATCTTGTTGCCACTGAAAATCAGCAACATAATAGATAGCCTCACAGCGAAACCGTTCGAGTACTCACCTTAAGTCGTGTTTTTGATAAGCTGCATTAACCTTAACCACTATAATATCAGCAAGATCGCAAGCCAACTCTAGTAAAACCATTCGAAAATATTGTTAGCAAAACTTGTCGCTCGCATTTTTTTAACATGATGGCTAGTCGACGCACTGGCAACACGTTCGCGATCGATTAGTAGCTTTGTATATGCTCAATCTCGCTTAGTTAAACCAGCACTTTCAGTGCAGGTCGGCTCGGTAAACTGACTGCTGACACTCTCAACATATCACCAAGAGTCATGAGGGTGAGTTCTAAATCTCACTGGTTTGAGACGTTGGACTCTGTTAATTTAATTTGTACACGGATAGCATCTCCATTGGCATCAAACGTTTAATTTTATTATCAACTTCATCACTATTTCATCACTGTTTTAACACTATCTCACAACCATACATTGGGAAACGCATGTGAGCGGTATTTACAAAGTAAAATAGGGGTATTCGAATAATTTATAGTTGATAAAAAGCACAATGGTTGATTTAAAATATCTCATAGACAATCTCGAAGACGCTTTTATTGAACCTGATGATTTTGTTTGGCGGATCATATTATTCGTTGATTAAAGGTTACAAATATACAAGGATATCAAATTGCAGAAGGTAGTCACAAGATAGTCTGCAAGGTATATTTTTTATTACTACTTATATGGAACTCTCCACAATTTTTATAGAAGTTTTTATTAATTATTTAAAGAAAATGATAAGTAATAGCTCAAAAATTATGTCACAGAAGCAGTTCTTGTTAGCCAATAACTGCTGTTTTTTTCCCCATACTCAGTAATTTTCCAAATACTGTGCTATGTTACTTCGCCACAATTTCTTGGGTTATCAAGGAATAAAGTCATGAAACGGACAATTTCTAGGCGAAAACGTCAAGTCATTTTTGACGGATTCTCGCTCAGACGTGAAGATATGTCGCTGTTGGTAAGCACCTTGCTTCAAACCAGCATATAAATTTTTTTAGGCTAAGTTAGATTGACTCAGTCGAAGAAACACAATAAAACGAGGATACACATGTATCAAACAAACCGACCTGTTAAAACAGTACTTACAATGGCAATCGCTCTCGCATTGAGCAATGGCGCCGTTCAAGCTCAAGAAAAAAGTGAGCTTGAAGAAAAAGAAACAAAGAATGAACGCCAGCTCGAAAAGATAGTTATTACATCTACACGCCGATCAGAAAACCAACAAGTTGTGCCGATCGCTGTACAAGCGATAAGTGGTGACAAACTTCAACAACTAGGCATTGACAGTTTTGAAGATTACATTGCATTGTTACCTGGCGTTAGTTCCGATGGTCAAGGACCAGGTAAACAGGAAACCTATATTCGAGGGGTATCCGCTGGTCGTGCTCCTGTTAGGCTTGCGGGAATAGGCGGTGAGCCAACAGTTGCTTTTTATCTTGATGAAGCACCTATCACTACCCCCGGTCGTAATATTGATCTGTATGCAGTTGACCTGCAGCGGGTTGAAGTATTGAAAGGTCCTCAAGGTACGTTATTTGGAGCTAGTTCTCAGGCAGGTACAGTACGCCTTATTACCAATAAACCAGCATTGGACAGATTCAGTGCTGGCGGTGAGTTTGGTATGTCATCCACAAAAAATGGTAGCATCAGTAATAAATCGGAAGGTTTCATTAATGTTCCTATTGTAGAAGACGTGTTTGCAATAAGGGTCGCAGGTTATAGTTCTACGGATGGAGGATTTATTGATAATGTCCTCGCCACAACTCAATTGCCACTGACAAATCCAGCATTAAACCCAGAGTCTGGACCAATTATCCCGACATCTCGACAAGAAGTCAGTAACTCCACGTTTGTAGAAGACGATTTTAATGAAGCGACACATCGAGGCATGCGGGCCAGTGCATTTTGGCAAATCAATGACGACTGGGATGTGTTATTACAGCACACAAGTCAGCAGCTTGATATTGAAGGTTCTTTCGAATATGACCCGGAAATCAGTGACGAAGACGACTTGAACGTCACTACTTTTTCGCCTAGTAAAGGTGACGATGAGGTAAACCTCACGCAATGGACTGTTAATGGCATGCTCAACGGGCTTGAACTGATTTATAATGGTTCGTTTACAGATAGAACCTTTCAAGGCCAAACTGACTACACCGCTTACACTGAAGTGGGCCCCTACGTTCCTTACTACATTTGCGAACCAGGTTATGATAAATGTTTCAGCCCAGTGATGACCACATCTGAACAATTCGAAACTGAGCGTTCGGTACACGAAATCCGTTTTGCAACCAATGCTGACGATCGTTTTAGGGCGATTGGTGGTGTGTTTTATGATGAGCAGCAGGTCAACATTTTAACAGATTACGCTTATGCTGGATCTATTGCAGCGGGTTTTTCACCCAACTTTCCGAAGCCGGGTGTGTTTACTAATACCGGTGGCAGAGCTCGCCCCATTGGCGTAACTTACTTCAATGATTTGCAAGCAGATCGTGAAGAAATGTCGATATTTGGTGAACTTGCTTACGATATAACCGATGATGTTACCGTCACAGTTGGTGCTCGTAGGTACGACATTGAGTTAGGCTTAAAGGGACAAACGGGTAACGGCCAAAGGGCAACCGGACCAGAAGCTGATTCTGGCAACAACCTGGATGAAAGGCTAGCAGATGCGAGTCCATCGACTTTATCAGGCACTATTTTAAAGGGTAATGTTCGTTGGAAAATGAACGCTGACGCGATGTTTTATGGCACCTATTCTGAAGGCTTCCGAGGAGGCGGATTCAACCGTTCAGCCGGAACCCCAGGCGTTCCAGATTCTTTTGATACTGATGACGTCGTAAGTCTTGAATTTGGCTGGAAAACAACTTGGCTTGATAATTCTTTGCGTTTTAATGGCGCAATATACAATGTTGATTTTACTGATCTTCAGCAAGGTGTTTTGGATTTGACTATTACTAACACCACATTTTTTGACAATGTGGGAGAAGCGACAATCAATGGTGCTGAATTTGAAATTGACTGGAACGCGACTGATTTTTTAGATGTTTTCGCCTCATTTAGCTATATTGATTCTGAATTGACTGACAGCTTCGTTACGCTTATAAACCCTGC
>CAZMDX010000541.1:0-2796 GCA_964564805.1 uncultured Pseudoalteromonas sp.
TTCACCATTTTGGCTTAAAAAATGTAAATATAGAATTTTATAAGCCACTATTTGATGAAATAGAAATGAATACCACATGCTCATTATCAAAAAGATAACCTGTATAACGTTGATCATGCTGTTATCTGCAACAGTTTATAGTCAAGCTGATGACCTAAAAAAATCAATGGTCATTCAACAAAACTTCGATCAACATCAAAAAAGTACTGTGCATGTAATATCCCGAACTTCTTATCAAAATAAGTTGTATGGTTTTTGGTTAGGTCAAAGTATTGCTAATTGGACAGGGCTTGTTACTGAAATGGATAAAATTGGTGGCGATGGTCCAGCAGGAGAATTTTATACCCGTGACGATTGGGGTAAAAAAGATCAACCGAGTATATGGGCGCAAGGACTTCCTAGTGACTTATCTGAAAACATAGACTTTGTGTTTGAAGATGAAGGCAGCGTTTGGGGCTCAGACGACGATACTGATATTGAATATATGTATCAGTATCTTTTATACACTAAACAAGCCTCAATACTGACAGCACAAGATATTCGCGACGGATGGCTAAAACATATCTACTCGGATAAAAACACCCCTTTTGTTGTTGACGGGAAACCCGAAAATTATTTGTGGGTGTCAAATCAACGTGCTCATGACCTAATGGCTAACGAAGGTATATTACCGCCAGAGACGAGCCACCCAAAAAATAATGATGAATATGAGATGATTGATGCGCAGTTGACCACTGAAATATTCGGATTGTTTGCTCCTACCAGACCTGATATTGCATTGAAAATGGCCTATTTACCGATTAGAACCACGGCAAGACAAAACGCTGCCTGGGTTTCTGAGTTTTATGTGATTATGCATTCACTCGCTTCCTCCATTGATAAAACATTGCCAATTATAGATCAAATTCAATGGATGACGAATATAGCTAGGCAACGTTTACCTAACGATTCATATTCCGCCAAAATGTTTGATTTTGTTCAAAGTAGATACCACGCAGGTGACAAATGGGAAAAAGTACGCGATGCGCTCTACACAAAGTATCAGCTAAATCAGGAAGATGGCTATGATATCACGTCAAGAAATTTGTATTGTAATGGCTGTTTTGCCTCAGGTATAAACTTTGCAGCGAGTATTGTTAGTTTATTTTATGGTGAAGGAGACATTGTAAAAACAATTAAGATTGCCACCTTAAGTGGTTGGGATTCTGACAATCCAGCCGCTACTTGGGGAGGTTTACTCGGTTTTATGATTGGACAAACTGGTGTAGAAAAAGCGTTTAACCGGAAGTTTGCAGATACATTTAATATCCATCGTACACGTGGTAATTTTCCAAATGATGGCATAGACAATTTCACCCGAATGGCTGAACACGGCCTAGCAATAATTGATCGTGTTGTTGTAAAGCAAATGGGTGGAAAGATTGACGACATAAATAATGCTTGGATTATCCCTGACATTGGCCATCAGATAATGCCTGCAAGTCAGTAAAGCTATGGCGAAATAGGTTAAGAAATCTATCGGAGCAGAATGCCCTCTTTCTTTTTAAAAGGATAATCCCCTACTCTTTCACGATGACTTTGATTTAAAAACTAGCTTTGGAATCAGCTGGTCAGGTACATTGAAACCGATTTAAACGAAGAAATGGAATCATTTGCGTTGTTACAAATAAGGTACAGGCGCTATGTAATGGATAGTTTTGATAAATGGTTGCCTAATACTCAGTCCAGAAAACCCACGTCGTTAAACAGATAAAAACTAAATAACGTTGCATTTTTTTCAACAAACCCCGTAGATCCTTATCAAAAAAATCATTAAAAATTTACCTTCCCCTATTTTTTAACTTCAACCACTTTAAAGAAAATCACCTAGCTACCCGTCGTAATTTTGCCAAATTTTTAAAGACGTTTGACAATATTTATGACGGGAGATCGTTCTCAATAGTATTGCTAAATATTCTTATAACTCATAACACATTGTTTGTGGTGTTGGTAAAAGATTAAACAGTATGAAGCTGATACAGTAACTCATTCATAACAACATTAAGTGAGCATACACATGTACGTATTTAAAATTTTAAGTGTAATCATTCCGCTAATCTTATGCTCACTTAATGCATATGCTCAATCGGTTGAAGTAGAAGCAGGCCAGATAAATGGTGTAGAAAAACATGGAATAAAATACTTCCTCGGTGTGCCTTATGCAAAGCCGCCATTGGGTGACTTAAGGTGGCAAGCCCCAAAAAAAATAATTAAGTACAATACGCCTGTAAACGCCAGTGTTTATGGTGACCAATGTATGCAACCAAATGCAAAACCAGAAGATGCAATGAGTGAGAATTGTCTAAACTTGAATATTTGGACACCTACCACAGCGAATAAAAAATTACCGGTAATGGTGTGGTTACATGGTGGTGGTTTTAAAAATGGTTCAAACAGATTACTAGGAACCACATTTGCTACAAAAGAAGTGGTAGTAGTGGCGTTAAATTATCGATTGGGACCACTCGGTTTTTTTGCACATACAGCACTTAACGAACACCCTGCAAACCCAGGGATGTTAGATATGGTAGCGGGCATTGGCTGGGTAAAAGACAACATTAAGCAGTTTGGTGGTGATCCTAACAACATCACTATATTGGGTGTTTCCGCAGGTGGTATGGCAGTCAACTTGATGGTCACCAGTGAACTAAGCAAAGGTTTGTTCCATAAAGCTATTGCGCAAAGTGGTTATGCAACGTGGCCACTTCCTCGAACAAAAGCAGTGGTGGCATTAAACGGCTCACCACATGCAGAACA
>CAZMDX010000542.1:0-4285 GCA_964564805.1 uncultured Pseudoalteromonas sp.
AGCATAACATTGGTCAACTGTGCACCGAATAACCCATCTATTTTTGCACTCTGGGATTGCCTCTGGTTTGCTAGCCTTCGCGCCGCAACGACAATTCAACGGTTTATTAGCAATAACCTTTTTAAATTCAGAATGATTGTTTTTTTGATTGTTGATGATCATATTTATCAATGAACATTATCCATAACAAGAGCATAAAGGATTAACTAACAAAACCATACTGAAAGTCGCGAATACTCACTTTGAAAGCTGGAATTTTAGCCAGTTATTATGAAGATCCTCTTGCTTTGCTAAAAAATAGCGATCGCTTAACACTTTACTCACTATCACTTCATTCTCTCATAACTAATTTTTAACAAAAAAAACTAACATTACTGCGTTAACTAAAACGAACCTTATCCTTTTTGCTTATTGTAACGCTTATTTCAAACGCATCTTTAGCCTTTTTTGCTTCACAAAATCCATTCCATGCTCGTCACTTGACAAGGGAACAAGTCAAAACTAACCTCACAAACTTGCCTACATATAATTTATTTTCTTCACTCGTGTGCATTTTATTTTTTCAGCTAATACATCTTTTAAGGAGAATATTTGCGACATCAGAAAGTGATCATAGTGGGTGGTGGTTTAGCCGGCTTGTACGCGGCATACATACTCGATCAGCAACATATCCCTTTTGTACTACTTGAGGCTCAGTCTAGGTTGGGGGGGCGTATTTTAGGAGCTCAAAATAAACTAAACACAGATCACCACTTTGATTTAGGTCCTGCATGGATCTTTCCTCATCAAAAAAAAATGCAACGTTTATCCAAACAACTTGGCATCTGTCTTTTTGAACAGTATTCAACTGGAGATGTACTTTATCAAACGTCTTCATTAAACGTCTTCACATCAACCACCTGATCGGATCGAAGGCAGAGGTAACCTGCAGTTGTTAAAATTAAAGGCGGTAGTCAGGCTTTGCTATCTGCTTTACAAAACAACGTTACTCAAAAAAATATACAACTTAATCATCAAGTAACGCATATTGAACGACAGTCAAACTTGTGGCAATTATCAGTCTCACACAATGACGTTAAGCAACATTGTAGTGCCAACGAATTAATGTTATCTATGCCACCAAGGATCATTGCCCCATATCTTGCCGACAAACAGTGGATATCCAAGCGGTTATTAACTGACCTTGAACAATCACAAACTTGGATGGCAGGCCAAGCTAAATTTGTAGCGACATACACCAGACCATTTTGGCGTGAACGAGGTCTATCTGGGCAAATATTCAATCAGATAGGGCCAATGGTTGAAATTCATGACGCATCAACTGATATTCATCAAAGCCATGGCATATTTGGTTTTATTGGCTGGTCTGCATCTCGAAGAAGCCAAATGACAGAACAACAATTAAAAGAGGCTTGTTTGGCACAACTTGTATCTTGTTATGGCTCTGATGCCAATAATTTTAACGAATGTTATTTTAAAGATTGGGCAGCTGATCAATTCACCTGTACTGCAAACGATAGGCTTGAATCGTCTCGACACCCAGAATTTACAGTCTCAAAACATCAGCAAGAGCTTAGTAAACTTCACTTACATTTTATTGGAAGTGAAGTTGCGGCCCTTGACCCAGGATATTTAGAAGGCGCAATTGATGCAGTTAACACTTGTATCTACCAATTATTCCCTTAGGTCATCGTATTTTGTGAATCAAGATCTCCGTCAATTGGTCGTAATACATCGTTGATTTTTGTTCTAGTCCTTGTTTGCACATTAAGTTGGCGTTTGACCGCCCTCCTCGCTCGACGTGAGCAGGTATTAATTGCATCGTACAAATCTACAGCGGTTTCTTGCACCACAATCGAACTAGTACCATTAATCTTAATGACAATCTTACAACATTTATCTTCGCCTCCCTTAGGACCATTAATGTCAAATAAACTGATATTAAGACTAATAATCTTCGCTTCATATCTTCCCAGCATGACTTGCAACTTAGTTTTTATATACTTACTTAAGGCTGTGGATAAAGAAAAATGTTTAGATTGAATATGAACTAACATAAAGAAACCTCTCAATTACGATAATGTGATCACTACCTCACAACGATATGAAGTAATAAATGTATCTTGCTAAAATAATCTAGCAACATACAATACAAAGAAAAATTCGTTTATAATTTATCAAAACATCGTTTAAATCGATGACTAAACTTGTTTCCTGAGGTGTAAAATGGCCGTTAACTTTAATTATAAACACTTGCATTACTTTTGGATGGTGGCTCATGAAGGCAGTATTGCTAAAGCTAGTGAAAAGTTACATATCACTCCTCAGACCATTAGTGGCCAATTGTCATTGTTAGAGGATAATATCGGAAATAAGTTATTTTCTAGAGAAGGCCGCGGATTACGTCTAACCGAAACGGGGCGTTTAGTGTTGAGTTACGCGGATGAAATTTTTGATTTAGGCAGAGAGTTAGGCGACGTGTTACGCGGTAACCCTCAAATAGGGCCTTCTGAATTTATAGTGAGTGCTGCCAGTGCATTACCAAAAACAATTGTACAAAAAATTATTGAGCCTGGATTACAAATTGATCAAGACATCAGCTTAACGAGTCGTGAAGGGCCCGTCGAAAATATCCTAGCTGATTTGGCCATCCATAAAGTAGATATGGTGCTTAGTGATACGCCTCTGACTGGGTCTTTAAGTATCAAAGCATATAACCACAAGCTCGGCGAGAGTAGCTTGACATTTTTTGCTAGCAAAACATTGGCAGAAAAATATAGACCTGGTTTTCCCCACTCTCTTAATCATGCGCCCATGTTGTTACCAACGTCACAATATGCCATTCGCCGCTCAGTCGATTACTGGTTAGAGGAACAACAAATATATCCAAATGTACGTGGTCAGTTTGACGACAGCGCGTTAATGAAATCTTTTGGACAAGTTGGACTAGGGATATTTTTTATGCCGACCATTATCGCAGAAGAAGTTTGTTTTAACTTTAACGTAGAAATTGTTGGCAAAGTCGAAGCCATTAAGCAAACGTTTTATGCGATTACCGCTGAGCGTAAAGTGAAACATCCAGCCGTGGTAGCAATTTGTGATACTGCTCGTACATTTTTATTTGCATAAAACTTTCCAAAATTAAACACCCTTTTTAGTGAGCACTAAATAACTGTATAGAGTGATAATATTCACTTATATACATCGTTATTTTCTAACTTTACTTAAATAAAATACGACTTTTACTGTGCATTGGTAATAAATATCATGAGTATTTAAAGGGTGCCGGGTATTAGTGTTTAATACTTAGCTTCAATACTCATATTTAAGGATGTCGCCACATGAATTTTCAAAATTTATTAAATCAATTTACCGGTTCGAGTACTAGTGGTTCCTCAACTCGTCAAGATACTAAAAGTAGTGGCCTTACTTCTGGCTTAATGGGTGGAGCAGCGGCCGGCGGTGTGATGGGTCTTCTAGTAGGAAACAAAAAAGGAAGAAAATTTGCTGGTAATGCCGCTACAATGGGTGGAGCTGCTTTAATTGGTGGTATCGCATTTAAAGCTTATAAAAATTGGCAACAAAACAACCAGCAATCGTCACTTCAAACTACAACACCGCCGCTTCATTACTCGGGCGAGCAAATGGTATCAACTGAAATTTCAAAAGATTTCCAGCTTACTTTAATAAAAGCCATGATTGCTGCAGCTAAGTCTGATGGACACATTGATGAAGTAGAACAAAAACGAATTTTCGATGCCGTAGAACAGATGGCTTTGAGTAGTGAAATGAAAGGTTTAGTTTTTGACTTGCTCAGACAGCCGATTTATATTGAGGAGTTAGTTTATGGCGCGCAAGGCATGGAGCAGAAATCTGAAGTGTATTTAGCCTCTTGTTTGACGATTGACTTAGATAGTACAGCTGAGCATAGCTATTTAAATAAGCTGGCTAGTGCTTTAACATTACCTTTGGATCTAGCTGAACAGATTAAAAGTCAAGCTAAGCAGGCTTTGAATAATGAGAGGGTATTGAATTAGTAGAACGTTTAAAATTACAATAGGTGTAACCGCAATACCTTGGGTTACACCTACTCAATGCTTGTGGTAATAATTGAGTATTCTCATACAACAGAGCAAATAGATAATCTTCTTAATTAACGACTAATAAAACCGGTAGCAATTTAATATTAGTTGTCTTGATTTATTTGCTCAAGGTATCGTCCTAAATTTTCTATGCCTTTTAGCATTTTCTGCGCATGTTTAATGGTCAACGTTTCTGACCATTC
>CAZMDX010000543.1:0-2353 GCA_964564805.1 uncultured Pseudoalteromonas sp.
TTTAGACAACAATATCTTGGCAAGTTTGCTGCAAATAACACTAAAGAGTCGATTTATTACCAAGTAGGTAAAGGTCTGATGCCAGGTGGTATCGAATATTATTTGCCTTTATTTTTCAACCAGACAGCAACTTTATTTGATTATCTTAACCAAGATACAACCATATTAATGCATGGCGATTTACAGGCCGCCCATGAAAATCATTGGAAAGATGTGACTCATAGGTACGAGCAATTACGCTATAACCTTGCCAGGCCTTTACTCCATCCAGCCGATATTTTTATGCGTTATGAAGAACTTTTTGGGGCTTTAAAAGAGTGGCCAAGGGTTCAGATCCAAAACGAAGTTCTAGACAATAAAAGCGGGTGTTATAACTTTGGCACTGCATCAGTGGGTGACGTCGCACTTAAACCACAAAATAAATTACCTTGGGCATCACTCAAGCAACAAGTAGAAAAGTGGCAAAAACAAAAAATCAAAGTGTTATTTAGCGCTGAGTCAGCTGGACGTCGTGAAGGACTTTTAGAAATACTGTCAAAAGCTGAAATTAAACCCAAAGTTTTTGAACATTTTAATGACTTTATGAAAAGCGCTGAAACTATAGGTATTTCAGTGGGAGCGGCCGAATTTAGTTTTTTACTGAATGAACCTAAAAGTGCTATTGCTTTTATTACTGAAACTGAATTACTCGGGCATAAAATCAGCCATCGTCGCAAGCGTGATAAACGCCAAGGCACAGACGAAAATGCCATCATTCGTAATTTGGCAGAATTACAAGTAGGCCAGCCAGTGGTTCATTTTGACCATGGTGTGGGCCGTTATTTAGGCTTGCAAACATTAGACGCAGGTGGGATCACAACAGAATACCTAACTATAGAGTATGCCAAACAAGCCAAACTATACGTACCTGTAGCGTCTCTTCATTTGATCAGTCGTTATAGTGGTGGTGATATTGACCATGCGCCTCTGCATCATTTAGGCACCGACACTTGGACAAAAGCGAAGAAAAAAGCGGCTGAAAAAGTCCGAGACATAGCGGCCCAGTTATTAGATGTTTACGCCAGACGAGCAGCCAAGCCAGGGCATGCTTTTAAAATTGCTTGGGATGAATACCAATCCTTTAGTGATAGTTTCCCGTTTGAAGAAACCATTGACCAGCAAAAAGCCATCAACGCTGTTATTCAAGACATGGGATCAGGCAATGCGATGGACAGATTAGTCTGTGGTGATGTAGGTTTTGGTAAAACCGAGGTAGCAATGCGTGCAGCCTTCATCGCTGCTAACCAAGGTAAACAAGTCGCCATATTAGTACCTACAACGTTACTTGCCAGTCAACATTTTGAGAATTTTAAAGAACGTTTTGTTAACTGTCCTTTTAGAATTGAAGTATTGTCGCGTTTTGTCAGTGCCAAAGATGCAAAAGAAACCGTCATAGCTATCGGTGAAGGTAAAGTAGATATAGTGGTTGGCACTCATACTTTGCTACAAGACCGCCTCAAATTTAAAGATTTAGGTCTAGTCATTATCGATGAAGAACACCGATTTGGTGTCCGCCAGAAAGAAAAATTTAAAGCGCTTCGCTCAGACGTTGATATCTTGACCTTAACTGCAACACCGATACCAAGAACTTTAAACATGGCCTTAAGTGGTATGCGCGACTTATCTATTATCGCCACACCTCCAGCCAAACGTTTGCCAATCAAAACCTTTGTGCAGCAACGTAACAAAGGTTTGATCCGCGAAGCCATCATGCGTGAAATTTTGCGTGGTGGTCAGGTTTACTTTTTACATAACGAAGTAGACACCATTGAGCGCACAGCTGAAGAAATTGCAGAAATAGTGCCAGAAGCACGGATCGCTATAGGCCATGGCCAAATGCGTGAACGTGAACTTGAAAAAGTCATGGCTGATTTTTATCATCAACGTTTTAATGTGTTGTTGTGTACCACTATTATTGAAACAGGCATCGATGTGCCGTCAGCCAATACCATAGTCATGGACCGAGCTGATCACCTTGGCTTAGCCCAACTTCATCAATTGCGTGGTCGTGTTGGGCGTTCTCATCACCAAGCTTATGCTTACTTACTCACACCTCATCCTAGACGATTAAGCAAAGATGCGGCAAAACGCTTGGATGCTATCTCATCGCTAGAAGAGTTAGGAGCTGGTTTTGCACTGGCAACACACGATTTAGAAATTCGTGGTGCGGGTGAGTTATTAGGTGAAGATCAAAGTGGCTCTATGTGCCAAGTCGGTTTTAGTTTGTATATGGAGATGCTCGACCAAGCCGTTGCCGCGCTTAAAGAAGGTAAGCAACTGTCATTGAGCCAAGTCATGTCAACACAAACAGAGA
>CAZMDX010000544.1:0-2335 GCA_964564805.1 uncultured Pseudoalteromonas sp.
CTAGCGATTATTGGCTCACGCAATTTGAATTAAAACAGTACTGGCACAGTAAAGTCGAAAACTTGTCTTTAGGCAATTATAAAAAACTCAGTTTACTGACAGCAGTGATGCATCAACCACAATTATTATTGCTTGATGAACCCGCTAACGGATTGGATGACAAAGCGCGATTAGCGCTTGATTTGCTGATTAGGGATTATTCAGGGCAGGTTATTATTGCCAGTCATGAAGCGATTGCCGCCGAACATCAGCAAGTAAGGCATATTCAATTGCAACGCACTGAGTCAGAGCACGCATGAGTTATTGGCAGTTTCGTTTAAGGCTTTACAACGAGTCACTCAAACAATGGTTAGAAAGTATTAAGCAAATAAGTATAGGCATCGTCGCTTTGTTCCCTCTTGCTATATCGGCGCTGATCCTTTTACCTTTTTTAGCTTTGGGTATCTTGGCGGATGTCAGCAGTGAAAACACCCTATATTTAAGTACTTTATGGGGCTATTTATTGTTTTTATATAGTTGGATGTTGATACAACGACATGGCGTCTTAGCCACCCAGCATCGGTATTATGTTGATAGTTTAACGGTGACTGACGTTAAGAGGAAGTGGTGTGAGACGGGTTTAATTATCTACAGCGCTAATATTCTGTTGCTTGGGCCATTGTGCCTATTGTTATTGATGGTGTATGAAGGATCAAACCGCCTTTTCACTTATCCCCTGCTGCATATTGTCGAGCAGTTTGCACCTGTTCTTGGGCTGTTGGCTTTAGTCAGTTATTACAGTGTTAGTGCAGTACGTGTACCCAAACCACCTTGGTTAAGCTTGCTGATATTGCCCTTAGCCGCTATTCCAATAGCAGATGAATTTGCCAAAACACAGTGGTTAGTATTGTGGTGTGTGGCGATAATAATAGAACGCCAAATACCCAAGCCTTCTTTTCGTTTGGGTGCCTGGCCTAAGGGACTATTCAGATTACAACTGCAAGCAGACTTGCAAAATCCTCGTTCTGAGGGGTTACGTTTTGTTGCCTTGTTATTGATGACAATCTTGTTGGGAATTATGTACAACGGGGTAAAACATGAGGCACAGATTTACGTGGCAGGGTTTCTGAGTTTTTGTGCCGCTTTACTGATGGCGAGCAGCTTGTTTGATTCGCAAGCCTTACTACGTTTGTATCAGCCTTATTTTACCAGTTTGCCTCTTTCTAGGTATGTTTTACAAAGCCATTTTTTGCTATATGTTGGCATAAAAGCCGTGCCGGGTTTACTGTTGCTTAGTTATTTTGATTTATTTTCTACCAGGCATTGGGGATTATGGTTAATATTTTATGTCACGAGCCTAGTGGGTATTTTCTACAGCTCTAAGTGGTTTTTTATCTTGCCAATTATTAGTGCGATAGCGGTGTTTGTGCTGCAGTATTTATAGGAAGTAACTATTTACTAGGGACAGAGTAAACTTACTAAACTGTGCTGATTTTATATTGTAAATCAGTCAGTTACTTTTTAACTAAATATCGTAAATATCGGGGTCATAAATATCGGGGTCAGAACAAAGTTAAATTAAATATCGGGGTCAGAACAAGGTTAAATTAACTTTTTGCGCCATCCAAGTTTTCTACCCGGTGGTAAATGATGTAGGCGTCTGCCTGTTAGTGATGTCAGTTCGCTTTTAAACCTATCATTACCCAAGGCCATACCTGACTTCGTGGCGGCTCTAATGTCTTTTAGTAATTCCCCATCAACATGACTAGTAAATAAACTACGATAAGTGGCTCGGCGCTCAGTATCATTAATATCTAACGCGGTGTATAGACAATGTGGTGTGCATAGATTTGAAACCTTACCTAATGCATTAATCTGATAACTAGACCAAACATATTCAGAAGGCTCTGCCACCATCGAGGCCCTTACTGGGTTCAGCTCAATATAACGATAAATATGAAGTAGGTAGGCTTCATCTTCCACTAGGCAAGACTTAAAGCGCCCTTCCCACAATGTTCCCGTTCTTGTATAGCTATGATTAAAATATCTGATATATTGCCTACCTAAAGCTTGCATCACCTGACTAACACCATTTGCTTTACGGGGAGTGCAAAGCAAATGGTGTTAGTCATCAATACCCAAGCGTGGATATCAACTCCAAACTTAACAGAAAACTCTTTTAACCAACCAACATAAGCAAAAAAATCTTGTTCTCTACCAAAACAAATTTGGCGGTTGTTACCCCGTTGAATAATATGCTGTGCTATACCAACTGGGCAGATACGTGGCAAACGACTCATAGAATGTCCTTATCTTTGAGTAAAGTAACCTTAATTATAGCTTACAATTGATTTAA
>CAZMDX010000545.1:0-2569 GCA_964564805.1 uncultured Pseudoalteromonas sp.
CTGATTTGATTAAACTGGGTCATCAAGTAATAGCAGAAGCCTTTTCAAATCAGGTTGTTAAGCCAGGTATTACGACTACCGACGATATAGTGTGGTGGCTTAGAGAAAAAGTCTTAGATTTAAGGTTGCAAACCTGGTTTCATCCTAGCGTGTCATTACAGCGCTCAAGCAATGAAAAATTTGATCATTTGCAAGCATTTAGTGATCGTGTAAACGCACAAGTCATCATACCCGGTGACCTGTTACATATGGATTTTGGTTTAACCTATCTGCGCCTTAATTCAGATCAACAACAACATGCTTACGTACTTAAGCCCAATGAAACTGATGCACCCGATTATCTGAAAAAAGCGTTGGCAAATACTAATCGTTTGCAGGATATCTTCACTGCAAACTTCAAGTTAGGCCGTACAGGTAACGATGTGTTGAAATTGTCTCGGCAGCAAGCTGTAAAACAGGGAATTAAACCTTCTATATACACCCATCCTATCGGTTATCATGGGCACGCTGCAGGAACTACTTTAGGTATGTGGGATTCACAAGGTGGTGTGCCTATTAAAGGAGATTATCCATTACATTTTAATACTGTATATTCGATAGAATTGAATGCTGCGACTTTTATCCCCGAGTGGAAAAAAGAAATCCGAATTATGCTTGAAGAAGAAGCCTACTTCGACCAATCTGGTGTCAATTATTTAGATGGTCGTCAGACCCAATTTCACTTAATAAAATCAGAACATAGAGACACAAAATGAAAAGAAAACACTTTGCCCTTATCGTGGCTTTTTCACTGGGTTTAGTCGCCTGTAATCAGTCGAGTACATCACAAATCCAAAAAGGTGAAGAAGAGAGTGTTACAACAAGCGCAACTGAGTCTGTAAAAGCTAATACGCTATTTCAAAATTATTTTGATGAAAGCATGCAGATGAACCCTGTTTCAGCAACTTACGCGGGCATAAATGAATACAATGATCGATTCAGTCCTGCCATTACTCAACAAAATCTCGAGCAGTATTTAGCCTTCGAAGAAAAGTATTTGGCTAAGATAAAAGCAATAGATGCATCAGCTTTGAGTGGACAAGCTCTACTGAGTTACGAAATATTTTTACGGGACAGAAAGATTGCTATTAAAGGAGCACAATTCCCGGGGCATCTCATCCCAATCCATCAAATGGGTGGTGCACATAGTTATTTTGCCTCACTGGGCTCAGGTAAAAGTGCTCAACCTTTTAATACGGTAAATGATTACCATAACTTTATGAAAAGAGCACAAGGTTTTGCGACGTATATGGACAGCGCGATTGTAGCTATGACTGAGGGAATCGAAAAGTCTGTTGTGCTTCCCAAGCCGTTGATTAAAAAAGTCCTACCACAATTGCAGGTGCATATACTTGAAGATGTGACACAAAGTGTTTTTTACGCACCGTTAGAAAAACTTAAAGAAAATGTGCACATTACAAATGTCGACAAAGCACAAATCACAAAAGATTACGTTGATACAATAAAAAATGTCATTATTCCTGCATATAACCGTGTGTATCAATTTATGCGGCACAGCTATTTACCAAAAGGTCGCAATAGCGTCGGTATAAAAGACTTACCTAATGGCAAGGCATGGTATGAATATCGAATTGAAACGAATACAACTTTGCCTTTAACCGCTAATGAAATTCATACATTTGGTCAAAACGAAGTAGTACGTATTCTAGCTGAAATGACAAAAGTTAAAGAAACCGTTGGATTTGATGGTGACTTACCTGCCTTTTTTGAATTTTTACGCACTGATGACCAATTTTTCTTTGATTCAGAGCAAGCGTTAATTGATGGTTATACACAAGTAAAAGAAAAAATTGATAGTCGATTATCTTTGTTATTCGATGTTTTCCCTAAAGCCGATTACGAAGTCAGAGCAGTAGAAGCTTTTCGCGCTGCATCATCTGCAGGTGCCAGTTATCAAAGTCCAGCCCCAGATGGTTCAAGACCAGGTATATTTTATATCAATGCTTACAACTTAAAAGCACAACCCAAATATTTAATGGAAACGCTTAGTGTTCACGAAGCTGCACCCGGTCATCACTTTCAAATTGCCATTCAACAAGAAGTAGAAAGTCTACCCGACTTTCGTAAATTTGGAGGCTATACAGTATTTGCCGAAGGGTGGGCGCTGTACGCTGAAAGTTTAGGTAAGGAGATGGGTTTATTCACTGACCCTTACATGTGGTATGGCCGATTATCCGATGAACAACTGCGTGCGATGCGCTTGGTTGTGGATACGGGGCTACATGCTTTTGACTGGACACGTCAACAAGCAATTGACTTTATGATAGATAACTCGTCCCTTGCTCCTTCTGATATTGAGGCTGAAGTAGAACGATATATTGCCATAGGTGGACAAGCGGTGAGCTATAAAGTGGGCCAACGACATATCCGTATGCTCAGAAATAAAGCTCAACAAATACTTGGCGATAAGTTTGACGTGAAAAAATTCCATACTCAGGTGTTAGTTGACGGTGCTCTACCTATGCCAATTCTTGAGGCAAAAATAAATAGGTGGATTGAACAACAAAGC
>CAZMDX010000546.1:0-2335 GCA_964564805.1 uncultured Pseudoalteromonas sp.
GCAAATCTGAATATATTTTCAAGGGTAAAGCGAACATCATATTCATCATCGATAATATAGATAAAGCCTTTATTCATAAAAACTACCCTTTTATCTAATCACTAAAAAGTTTTGTTTAAAATCAAATAAATTGAATTCTAAAAATTTGGTTTACCTAATGATACAAGCCGTAATTCCGAATCTATCTATATAAAATTAACCTGCGACTTCTCAGTTAAAAAAATTGTCATAATATAATTAAAACCCAAAATCGTAATAAAAACAATAATCTTGCGATTTAATCTGCAGCTGTGATCCCACTAAATGTGTAGAAAAATTAGTTAAAAACGAAAATATGTAGTGTTATTAATATCTAGTAATAACTCTACCAAAAAAGTAGGACTCATCAAACACACTAAATGGTGTTAAAGCCCAAGTTGACGATAGGCTAATGTTTAATTAAGCCAGTAAATTTTTTAACTAACATTTATAAATAAAAAGGAAACAAGATGTAAAAACAACTGTAATTACTCTTCAAATAGTAGTTTAGTAGGTTCTATCATGCGCTGTCATGTAACAAATAAAATCGACATTTTTTCTTCACTTTTTTTTCTTCACTTTTTTTCTTCATTTTAATGATAATTAAAACATATATGAAACTAGAGCATTCTGGTTGTTGAAAGTGCACCATTTTCCATGTGAATGATTGTGATTACGTTAAAATTAACCATGGGGTATCAGCTATCGAAGGCAGTCAAATAACTTTGAATATCTGTGCAAAAGACACTTTAATTTTGTTCTAACTAAGCTGAATATGCCACAAGCAGGAGGTATTATTCCTATCAAGACTTACATGCCCAATCTACTTTTTCTGCCGCACCCATTGTTATATTAACTACCGTTGCCAGTGATACTGATAACAGTACAAGGATAAAAGACAAACGCTACAAGCTGAATGGTTTAACTATTTGATCTGAGACATTTACGGCAGTCTATTGCTAAGGTCATCGGATAAAAGCAGAGGGGATTCGAACGTGCATTGATATAACTCAGTATCGTGGGCTGTTTTTTAAGCAAAGACCTAATCTATATTGCAACATTTACTTTGAGTCTGACGTTGTTACAGATTTCCTAGTGAATGTATTGTGACCACTCGCAATACTATGGTTGTCGATGTCTTAGTCTTAGGCTTAGGCTTAGGCTTAAGTTTTCAACATTTATTGACAAACTGCCACTTAGAATTGAAATTATGAACCATTTTTATTACCTAGCGAAGGTTACATCTGAAACTATATGCGTGTCAGATTCTGCTTGTTATGGCGCATTTGCCAATTAACTTGTGATCAATCGAATCGTTAATATCAAAACCTGAAAGATATCGTCTTAAAATAAAAATATTTATTGATGACAACGTAATCAATAATTTTATTGAATTTAAAATTTGAGGATTTTCTGTTGTATTTAAACATAAGGTGTTCATAGGTATAGCAAATAATATTTTAGATACGAAACACTCTATTTACCCAGAACCATACTTAAAACAATACATTTATTAAAATACCTAGGGGGAGTAAAACATTTTGTTGTGGACAATAAATTGGCACCAATTGATGCATTCTTCAGACACCCGACATGTTAATGTATTGTCATATAAACGTAAATGTAAGAACCCAAATGCACTTCGATTACATCATTATTGGTGCCGGTTCAGCCGGTTGTGTATTAGCTGCTCGCTTATCTCAGAACCCTGATAATTCAGTATGTTTGCTCGAAGCAGGCGGTTCAGATACCAGTTTTCTAATACGTGCACCTATAGGCATGGCTGCCATGTTGCCCACTAAAATCAATAATTGGGCATTTAAAACGATTCCTCAAAAAGGTTTAAACGGCCGGCAAGGTTATCAGCCTAGAGGAAAAACCCTAGGAGGGAGCTCTTCGACTAACGCCATGTTATATGTGCGCGGAAACAAGTGGGATTACGATACATGGGCATCATTGGGCAATGAAGGTTGGGCTTATCAAGATGTATTACCTTATTTTAAAAAATCAGAGGGTAATGAAGCTTTTTCAGATGAGTTTCACAACACCGACGGTCCTTTGGGTGTCTCTAATCCTACTGATGCTAGCGATCTGAATGATATGTTTTTTAGTGGATGCGAAGAAAATGGTATCCCATTTGTAGACGATTTTAATGGCGCTGAACAAGAGGGCTCATTTTTTTATCAACGGACAGTTAAGAATGGTGAACGTTGCAGTGCCGCTAAAGCGTTTTTAACCCCTAACTTAACAAGACCTAACCTGACTGTTATCACTCATGCTGTGACAGAAAAGATTCTATTTGATGGTAAAAAAGCCA